>JANSYB010000646.1 GCA_024742655.1 Paracoccaceae bacterium
ATGATGCTGGGGATCGAGGGGCGCGGTGCGGACCGGATCATCCGGCAACTGAACGGTCTCAGCGCGGTGCGCGCGGTTCACAGCACCAACGGCCGGTGGGACCTGATCGTGGAAATCGGCGCGCCGACGCTTGAGGCGCTCGACGAGGTGCTGGCCCGGATCCGGCGGTTCGACGGGGTCAGCACGTCGGAAACCAGCCTGCTGCTGAGCACCAAGAAATCCGCCGCCTAGCCTGTCTGCGCCTCCAGCAGGCGTTGCTGGAAATAGGCGACGCCCTGTTCGTGCCGCGGTGAGAGTGGCCCGGCGCGGTAACCGCCGCTTTCGTAATTCTTTTGCGTTTCCAGGCAGACCTCGAAATCCTCACGCACCACGGCGAGGTTGTCGGCGATGGTCTTGTCACGCGCCGGCTTGGCATCCTCGGACAGGTCGGCGAAATAGAAGTTGTAGATAAGCTCGGTCCGGCAGTGATCGATGGGGTTGATCCGGCTGGTGTTCATGCCACCGTCGAACAGCGACAGCGTCCAGTTGGGCCACATCCACAGCCATTTGCCGCGATAAAACAGCCCTTCGCGCGGCGGCGCGGTCATGCGCACCATGCCGTCATGGGCGGTGGTCTGGAACTCTTCGAATTCGATGGCCGCGTGAAAGGCGGGATGAATACCGGGGATGTGATAGCCTTCGACGAAATTGTCGGTGTAGATCTTCCAGTTGGCGTCAAAAACCAGCCGTTCCTCGTGGACCCAGTGAAAGGTCTCCAGCGGCTCGTTGGCCAGTTCCGTGACCGTGTCGCCCAGTTGGTCCTCTAGCGTCATGGCCGGGGCGATGGCGGCAAAAAGCAGACCGCGCCAGACCTGCCATTCGATCCCGTCCAGTGCCCAGTCGGACATCTCGAAATCCGGGTCGTCGCCCCACCACGGCACGTTCAGAAGGGATCCGTCCTCGCCCCAGACCCACTGGTGATAGGGGCAGCGGATCGTCGAGCAGCGCCCGGTGCCTTCGGGCAGGAGGCGGGCGCCACGGTGCCGGCAGACATTGCGGAACCCGCGCAACCCATCCTTGGCCCGCACGACGAAGACCTTTTGCCCGGCGATCTCGGTGGCGATGTAATCGCCGCGTTCGGCCAGGCGCGAGGCCGGACCGATCAGTTGCCAGGTATTGGAAAAGACCGACTGCACGTCAGCCTTGTGAATGTCTGGACAGGTATAGTGGACCGGATCGAGATTGCGCATGACATCCCTCGTTTGCTCGTGCAGACGCTAGGGCCGGGACAGGGCTGTCGTCAAGCGGCGTGCTGCCCGGTTTGGCGGGCGGCCATGACCCAAAGACCGGCAAGCGCCAGTGCGGCGACCGTGTTCCAGCTGGCCATGCTGAGGCCCAGCATCTCCCACGGGACCTCGTCGCAACGCACCAGCGGGGCATTCATGATCTGATCGAAGAGGTCATCGGTGCTCAGACCGGTCGCATCGGTCGCCGTACAGGTCGATGGCCCCTGCCACCAGCCGCGTTCGACGCCGGTGTGATAAAACCCGATGCCCGCCGTGCCGAGCGCGGCAAGGGCGCCCGCCCAGGCCAGCCAGCCGGCGCGCAGGATCAGGGCCAGCCCGCCGATGCCGATGGCGATCACATGCGGCCAGCGCTGCCAGATGCACAACTCGCACGGGGCCATGCCGCCCAGATGCTGAAACCCGAGGGCCGCCAGCATCAGCACGGCCGACCCACCCGAGGCCAGAAGGATATAAAGCGTGCGTCGCGTCATATGTGGCGAACGAGATAGAAGCCGCCGAACAAAAGAACAATGAACACGATCGTGACCAGCCCCAGTCGCCGCTCGATGAAATCGCGTACCGGGGCGCCGAATTTCCACAGCAGGGCCGCCACGAGGAAGAACCGCAGCCCGCGTGCCAGGATCGACGTGGCGATGAACGTGATCAGCGGCATGCCCGTCCAGCCCGACATGATGGTGATTACCTTGTAGGGGAACGGG
>JANSYB010000655.1 GCA_024742655.1 Paracoccaceae bacterium
CACCGGCCAGACCGGCGTCGAGATGGAGGCGCTGACCGCCGTCTCGACCGCCGCGCTGACCGTCTATGACATGGCCAAGGCGGTGGACAAGGCGATGGAAATCGGTGGCATCCGCGTCGTTCTGAAGGATGGCGGCAAATCCGGCCGATACGAGGCGTCATGATCTCCGTCGACGAGGCGCTGGATCATCTGTTCGCGCTGGTCTCTCCGCTTGAAACCGAAACCGTGCCGCTGTCCGAGGCCGGCGGGCGGGTTCTGGCCGCCGATGCCGTGGCGCGGCGGGATCAGCCGCCCTTTGCCGCCTCGGCAATGGATGGCTATGCAGCGCGCAAGGACGAGGTTCGCCCCGGCGCCACCCTCACCGTGATCGGAGAGGCCGCGGCGGGCCACGGCTTCGGCGGCCCGGTCGGCCCGGGGCAATGCGTGCGCATCTTTACCGGCGCGCCGGTGCCCGAGGGCGCCGATCACGTGATCATACAGGAGGATGTCACCCGCACGGGCGACACCATCACCATCGGCCCCGACGCCGGTGACAACAGCCATGTGCGCCCCGCGGGCGGGGATTTTCGCATCGGTGATCGCCTCTCGGCCCCGCGCCGGCTGTCGGCGCAGGATGTGGCGCTGCTGGCCGCGATGAACATCCCGCAGGTCGAGGTGTCGCGCCGCCCCGCCGTGGCGCTCATCTCGACCGGGGATGAACTGGTCATGCCCGGCGAGGTGCCCGGCCCGGACCAGATCATCGCCTCCAACACCTTCGGCCTGAAGACCATGCTGGATCAGCTGGGCGCGCGGCCGCGCATCCTGCCGATTGCGCGCGACACCCGCGCCTCGCTGGAAACGGCGTTCGACCTCGCGCAGGGGGCCGACCTGATCGTGACCATCGGCGGGGCCAGCGTGGGCGATCACGACCTTGTCGGGGATGTCGCCGCCGGGCTGGGGATGGAACGCTCCTTTTACAAGGTCGCCATGCGGCCCGGCAAACCGCTGATGGCGGGGCGGATGGGCGAGGCCGTTTTGCTGGGCCTGCCGGGCAACCCGGTCTCGGCCATGGTGTGCGGGCATGTGTTCATGGCGCCGATGATCCGGGTCATGCTGGGGCTGGGGGCGCATCGCGCCACGCGCAAGACCGCGCGACTGGCCCATGACATCGGGGCGGGCGGCCCGCGCGAGCATTACATGCGGGCCGAATTGCGCGACGGCCTCATCACCCCCGAGCCGCGACAGGACAGCGCCCTTCTGTCGGTGCTGGCCCATGCCAACGCGCTGATGATCCGCCCGGCCGGTGACGGCCCGCGGCAGAAAGGCGAAGAGGTCGACTATATCGACCTTTGACGCCAAACAGGTCAGTTATCCACAGCTATGTTGACACAAAACGAGAACATGCGTAGAACAAATGTAAACGTATGGCCCGTTAGGAGGTTCAACATGCTGACCAAGAAGCAGCTCGATCTGCTGGAATTCATCCACAAGCGCGTGCAGCGCGACGGGGTTCCGCCCAGTTTCGACGAGATGAAGGATGCGCTGGATCTGCGGTCCAAATCGGGCATCCATCGCCTCATCACGGCGCTTGAGGAGCGTGGTTTCATCCGGCGGCTGGCGCATCGCGCCCGCGCGCTTGAAATTGTCAAGCTGCCCGAAAGCCTTGGTGGCGACATGGTGGGCGGCTTCACCCCCCGTGTGATCGAGGGCGATCGCCGCGACACCCCCACCCCGGCCAATGCGCAACCCGTCGAGGTGGCCGGGGCGATTGACCTGCCCGTGATGGGCCGGATCGCCGCCGGTGTCCCGATCGAGGCCATCGCCCATGTCAGTCACAACGTGTCGGTGCCCGGCAACATGGTCAGCGGCTCGGGTCAGCATTACGCGCTCGAGGTCAAGGGCGACTCGATGATCGAGGCGGGCATCAATGACGGCGACGTCGTGGTGATCCGCGAAACAAGCACCGCCGACAA
>JANSYB010000385.1 GCA_024742655.1 Paracoccaceae bacterium
CCATGTGGACCGGGAGGTGCGCCGTGGCCTTCTGACCGGCGAGACCAGCTCTTTCGAGCGGGTCGAAACATGCGACGCGGCGCTCGAGGCCGCGGAAGAGGAGATACTGTCTGACCTGCCGCCCCCGCCAATCGAGGAAAACGCCCTGACCGCGCTGCACCAGCTGACCGGGGACCCCGAGATCGCAAGGCGCCTGATCGAGGTCATGCAACGCGAGGAAATCGCGGCAAACACCACGCTTGTGCGCAGCGGTGAACAGTCTGGTGACGTCTTCCTGATCGACAGCGGCAGTCTGTCCGTTTACATCAACGGCAAGGACGGGCGCCGCATCCGCGTCCAGAAACAACGCCCCGGGGCCGTGGTCGGAGAGATCGCAAGCTATGCCGGAACCGGGCGAACGGCCGACGTGGAGGCGGATATCGAGGCAGTCATCTACCGGATGCGCGAAAGCCGCATCGAACAACTGGGCCGCACCGCCCCCGACCTCGCCGCCGCCTGGCACGGCGCGATGGCCGCAGCCCTTGCCGAAAAACTACGTCGCACCAACCAGTTACTAAGTGAAACCGCATTATGACATTGAACACACTCCTGTTGTTGTTGATCCTTTTCCAGATCAAGCACCTGCTGGCGGATTTCGTCTGGCAATCGTCCTGGATGGTCCAGACCAAAGGCATCTACGGACATATGGGCGGGATTTGCCATGCCGGCATGCATGCCGGGCTCAGCCTGCTGATCCTGATCTTTGCCGCGCCGAGCCTCATGGTTGCGTTGCTCATCGCGGTGGGAGAGTGGGTGGTCCATTACCATCTCGACTGGTACAAGGACCGCGAGTTGAAGAAACACGGCTACACCGCGCTGCAAAAAGGGTTCTGGGCGCTGGCGGGTCTTGATCAGTTCGCGCATCAGTTGAGCTATGTCGGAATACTGTGGCTTCTCATTCAGTTTAGCTGAGCACCATCCCGACGTTCACATAGGTTAATTGTTGATTTTCATTACGAGTTTCCCCAAGCTGTGGGGGATTAAGCCTGTTGAGAATAAACACGGCCGACTTTGCGGTCAGACAAGGACATTGCACAGTGAAGACAGTTTCGGAAACATTTGGGGCCTGCCTGCGTTTCGGGGCGATCCTGGGACTGGCCTCGACGGTGACATTCAGCGGGACAGCTTTCGCGGAAACCATGAAATCGGCCGTCAACGCCGCCGTGACGTCGAACCCGACGGGACAGGCCGGGCGTGCCGACGTGCGCGCCTCGGCCCTCGAATTGCTGCAGCTGGAAGAAGATTACATGCCCCGGCTCAGCCTGACGGCCCGCGCCGGTGCCGAGTATTTCGACGACACGGCCCGCCTCACACCGGCCGACAACCGCGAAACCCGCTTTGCCCGCGAGATCGGGGTGACCGGCGAAGTCGTTCTTTTCGACGGGCATCGCCGCGCCAATCGCGTCTATCGCAACTCCGCGCGGGTGGACGAGTCGATTTTCGGGCTGCTCGATGCGTCCGAGACGATCGCGCTCAATGCCGTGGAGGCCTATATCGACGTGATCCGGCATCACGACCTGATGCATGTGGCCGACCACAACATTCGCAAGCACCGCCAGATCGCGCGCCAAGTGCGCGAACTGGTTGACGCCGGCCGCCTGTCGTCAAGCGACCAGTTCGAAATCGACGAACGCCTGATGGCCGCGCGACTGGCCAAGCTGGATATCCAGCAGTCACTGGCCGATGCCAAGGCCCGTTACGAGGCCGTGATCGGGCACAAACCCAAGGGCAACATGGCCGTGCCGCACGTGCCCCACCTGCCCGCCAACAAGCGCGAATTGATCATCACCGCCGTGCGCGAGAATTTCCGCGTGCGCGAGGCCGACACCCGCGTGCGCCAGAAGGAATACCAGGAAGGCATCGACACCGCCGATGAGCTGCCGCAAGTCAGCATCCGGGCCGGGTTGCGCCATGGCAGCGACCTTGACGGTCTGGGCGGGGACGAATCCGACGCCTTTGCAGGGGTCTATCTTAACTGGGACTTTTACGCGGGCGGACGCAAGGCGCGCCGCTCCGCTCTGCGCCACCGCACCGCCGAGGAAACCGCCCGCCGCGCCCAGACCGTGCGCGAGATCCAGGAACTCGCGGCGCGGTCGTGGAATGCCTACACCACCAATATCGAACGCGCGGTGCTGCTGCAGCGCCAACTGTCAGCGGCGCGCAAGGCGGCCGACCAGTACGAGAAACAGTTCGTCGGCGGCACCCGCAGCCTGCTGGATGTGCTGGACGCCGAACAGACCTATTTCAACGTGCGCTTCGAAGGCATCAGCGCAGAAGCCAGCCTGAGCTTCAGCCAGTTCCGGATGCTGGCCGCGCAAAGCCGGCTGGCCGGGTTCTTCGGCGCGCGCCCCGCCGATGTGCCGCTGATCCCCAATTACGAGAAACGCGCGCGACAGGGCAAGCCAACGGCGATCTTCAACACCGAGATCCGCGCCCTGGAATGAACCGGGGTCTGGACATCGGGGATATGGCCGCGCAGGCCCTGCCCGCGCAAGACGCCCCTGCCCTGTCCACCGCCGCCTGGTTCGCCGCCCATCATGGCATGGACTGGACAGATGCGGCCGCGCGCGCGCGCCTGCCCGCAGAGGCGGATGGCACCGATCCCGCCACCCTTTCGGCGGCCCTTGCGGCCGCCGGCCTGAAATCACGTATCATCATGCGCCGTCTCGCCCGGATCGATCCCGGCGTCCTGCCCTGCGTTCTGTTCGACCGATCCGGCCAGCCGATCGTTCTGCTGGATATCCGCCCGGGCGAACGCAAGGCCCGGATCACCGAGCCGGGCAGTGACGCGCCCGAACGCGAGGTTCACCTGCGTGAACTGGACCGCCGCGTGACCCGTCAGGTCATGTTGATCACACCGGATGACGATCTGGCCGACCGCCGCCTGTCGGCGCAGGCCGAGCCGTCACAGGCGCGCCGGCACTGGTTCTGGGGGCCGATGCGCGACAATCGCGGGGCCTGGGCGCAGGTCTTTGTCGCGGCACTCTGCATCAACCTGCTCAGTCTCGCGCTGCCGATCTTCGTGATGAATGTCTATGACCGGGTGGTGCCCAACCTCGCCTTCGTCACGCTGTGGACACTGGCGCTTGGCGTGGGCGTCGCGCTTGTGCTGGACTGGGCGTTGCGCACCGTGCGGGCGGGGGTGATGGAGCGGATCGGCCGGCGTCTGGACACCGCCGTTTCGGCCAGTCTCTTTCGCCATGCCACGGCCCTGCGGCCCGGGGCGTTTCCCACCGGGTCGGCCGGACTGGCCAGCCATATCCGCGATTTCGAGGCGGTGCGCGAATTCTTCGGCTCCGCCAGCCTGCTGTCACTGATCGACCTGCTGTTCATCGGGGTATTCTTCCTGGTGCTTTACTGGATCGTGGGGCCGTTGGCCTTCGTGCCGCTGCTGGCGGTGCCCGTGATGCTGATCGTGGCCTTGTCGGCGCAATTGCCGCTGGCGCGCGCAGCGCGCGACACGCAGGCGGTCTCGGCGCGGCGGCAATCGGTGCTGACCGAGGCGCTTGGCGGATTGGAAACGGTCAAGTCGCTGAATGCCGAACCGGTGATGCAGCGCGAATGGGACCGCTCCAGCGCGGCCTCGGCCCGG
>JANSYB010000246.1 GCA_024742655.1 Paracoccaceae bacterium
CCCATGAAAGGCCGCAACCGGCAAAATCTGTCACCACGGCGTCATTGCCACCGCAAGGGAAAGCCAAGAGTGGTGTCGCGTCAGGACCGCGAGGCGTCCAGCCAGTTCAGGATCTCCGTGCGATCGGCGTCCAGTGCCGGGGCCGGGCCGCGCGTCGCAGGGTCCTCTATTCCGCTGATCTTGATCGGATTGCCCGCTGAAACGAACGCCGGCGCCCCGGATGTATCAAGAACATCCACGACCATGTTGCGCGCCAGGATCTGACGATCCTGGAGCACCTCGGCCACGTTCTGAATGGGGCCGGTCGGCACACCTGCCGCCTCGAGCCGTTCGATCCAGTAGGCCTTTGGCTGATCCAGGGTGATCGCCTCGATCAGCCGTTTCAGGGTTCGGGCGTTTTCACACCGCGCGCCATTGGTGGCAAACCGCGGATCCTGAACCAGCGGCAGGCCCAGAACCTCGCAAAGCCGGGTGAACAGCGGATCATTGCCCGCCGCGATCACGAACAGTCCATCGGCGGCGTGAAACGTCTCGAACGGGGTGATTGAGGGATGACGCGCACCGGTCGGAGCAGGCGGCTGCCCGGTGGCCGTTGTAATCGCAACGGCATGTTCGAGAATGGCAAGCTGACTGTCCAGCATCGCGATGTCGATCTTGCGCCCCTGCCCGGTTTTCTCACGATCTATCAGGGCCGCCAGCAGGCCCTGAACAAGGTACATGCCGGCCACGATGTCGCCGATGCTGGCCCCGACGCGCACCGGATCGCGCCCCGCCTCGCCGGTGATCGACATCACGCCGCCGCGCGCCTGCACGACCATGTCATAGGCCGGTTTGCCCGCCTCTGGTCCGGTATGGCCGAACCCGCTGACCGCGCCATAGATCAGACGTGGGTAACGCGCATGCAGATCTTCCCAGCCATATCCGAGTTTTTCCATCGTGCCGGGCCGGTAGTTTTCAAGAACCATGTCGGCCCGCGCCAGAAGGCGCTCGAAGATCTCGCGATCCCCATCCGACTTCAGGTCGAGGGCGATGGACTGTTTGCCATGGTTGATGGCCGCGAAATAGGCGCTTTCGCCGTCTTTGAAAGGCGGAAAGGCACGGGTGTCGTCGCCCGCGCCGGGACGTTCGACCTTGATCACCTTCGCCCCCAGATCCCCAAGGGTCATCGAGGCAAAAGGCCCGGCCAGCACATGGGTCAGATCGAGAACGACAAGGGTGTCCAGCGGGGCGGTCATGATTTCCTCCGGGTTCGGTTTGCAAACGGTCTAGCGGATGGCTGTGACAGGTCTCTGACAGAGATCAACCCGGATGGCCCGAATTGGCCATGAAATCGCCATGCGTGCATGGTAAATCACCGCCGATGCATAACCGGAACGGAGCGACATGAACTGGGAAGGTCCGATCATCCTGCTGGGCGCGATCGCGCTTTGGCTGTGGGCATCCTATCGGTACATGGTGCGCCCGACACAAGGCACGCCGATCGAGCCGCGGCCAGGTGCGGCGCTTCTGCTGGTCGATCTGCAGACGGTCTACTGGCGCGATGACACCTATGACGCACAGACCCGCGCCCGGGTCGAGGCCGCCGTGGCACGTGAGACCGCGCTGGCCCAGCACCGCAACCAGCCGGTGATCGCGGTCCGGCAGGAATGGGCGGGCATCGGCCCGCGCCTGATCGCATGGATCGCGATGAAGGGCCATGCCGTCAAGGCCAGCCCCGGTACCGAACTGGCCGCGCCATTTGCCGGACAGGCGGATCACGTGGTCACCAAGCGTGTTCAGGACGGGTTCGAAACCGGGGAGTTGGATGTGGTCCTTCGGGTCCTGCGCGTGGGTCACCTGCGCATTGCCGGTCTGGACGGGACGGGCAGTGTCGCCCGCACCGCGCAGGCGGCGATAAACCGGGGTTATGAGGTGACGCTAGTGTCCGACGCAATCGCAACGGCCCGCAAGACGGATTTCGACACGGTCAGGGACTCACTGGCCAGTCAGGGCGCGCGGGTCATCTGAAGCGCGGCATTTTCTTGAAGCAAGAAAATGGGCCAGAAAATTCCTCAATTTTCTTGGCGCCCGTTCACCGGTTTGCGCGGTCAGACACGCCGGATATCCGCACCAAGAGCGGCCATCAAAGCTTCGAACACGGGAAAGGATGTCGCGATCGGACTGGCGTCATCGACGCTGACGGGTTTGCGTGTCGCCAGCCCCATGACCAGGAAAGACATGGCAATCCGGTGATCGAGATGGCTGGCACAGGTGGCACCGCCCGCCACGTTGCCGTGGCCGCATCCCTTGACGATCCACCAATCCTCGCCCTCGTCGACATCGACACCGCAGGCGCGCAGGCCCGTGGCCATTGCATCGATGCGGTCGGATTCCTTGACCCTGAGTTCCTTGACACCGCGCATGACGGTATCGCCTTTTGCAAAGGCGGCCACGACGGAAAGAACCGGATACTCGTCGATCATGCTGGCCGCGCGGTCGGGTGGCACCTCGATGCCCGCAAGGTTCGGCGAGAAGCGCGCGCGCAGATCCGCCACCGGCTCTCCGCCCTCCTCGCGTGCGTTCTCATAGGTCAGGTCGGCGCCCATCTCGCGCAGGGTGGTGAACAGGCCGGCCCGGGTGGCATTCAGGCCGATATTGGGCACGAGCACATCAGAGCCTTCGGTGATCAGGGCCGCGCAGACCGGAAAGGCCGCGCTGGAGGGATCACGCGGAACCACGATGGTCTGAGGCGTCAGGTCCGGCTGTCCGGTCAGGGTGATGACACGCCCCTCATCCGTGTTCTCCGTGGTGATCTGCGCCCCAAAACCCGCAAGCATTCGTTCGGTGTGATCGCGGGTCGCTTCCCGTTCGATCACCACGGTCCGGCCCGGCGCGTTCAGACCGGCCAGCAGGACCGCGGATTTCACCTGCGCCGACGGCACCGGCACCTCGTAGCGCACGGGCACGGGATCGACAGCCCCCACGATGGTCATCGGCAGCCGCCCGCCGGCACGGCCTACGGCCTGCGCGCCGAACAGCGCCAGCGGGTCCGTGACCCGCGCCATGGGCCGACCGTTGAGGCTGGCATCGCCGGTAAAGGTCGCCGTGATGGGCGAGGTGGCCATCGCCCCCATGATCAGCCGCACACCAGTGCCCGAGTTGCCGCAGTCGATCACCTGGTCCGGCTCGGCGAAACCACCGACACCGACGCCGTGCACATGCCACGTGCCGTTCTCATCCCGGGTCACCTCTGCGCCAAAGGCGCGCATCGCCTTGGCCGTGTCCAGCACGTCATCGCCTTCCAACAGGCCGGTGACCACGGTTTCGCCCACACTGAGTGCCCCCAGAATGAGCGAGCGATGCGAAATCGACTTGTCACCGGGCACATCCGCCTGCCCCTGAAGGCCGGTCGATTTATGGGAACTCATTGCTACTGGGGTGCCATGACCGGACATTCGGGCGCCTTTCCTTGCCGCTGATGCGCCCGCTGATAGCGCAAGCATCCGGCGCCGTCCACTTGGATCAGGCAGCGGCCCGCGAGAGTGGCAACGTCGCGCAGCGAAACGATCCGCCGGTCCCCGGAACCGCGTCGAACGCAACCTCGGTCACCTTGTAACCGGCAGCCCGCAGGGCCGCGTTCACGCGGGCACAGTCGGGGGCCGTGCGGGCGATCACGTGATCGGGTGCCACGGAAATCACGTTGGTGGCCAGCGCCGTTGCCTCCTTCCGCGTGACTTCGATCCAGTCATAGGCACGCACCGCGTCGGGAAGGGTGGCCAATCCATCCGGATAGATCAGCGCATGGCCCAAGCCCAGGGGCTGAAAGGCGCAATCCAGATGCAGGATATCCTCGCCCTCGTCGAGGGCACGCATCGGCAGGGGCACAACGGTGAACCGGTCCGAGAAATGCGCCTGCAGGAACGCGGCACCCTCGGCATCACTGCGTTGCCCATAGCCGACAAAGACATGTGGGCCGTCCACCAAAACATCGCCACCTTCCAGGCAGACGCCATCCGGCACGTGCAGGCGCGGGCCGTCCATATCGCCGAGGATATGACGAATACCCTCGATTTCCTCCACGCGGCTGGCAACGCGCATCCCCGCGGCAACGAAGGTATCCCCGATGACAAAGCCGATATCGCGCGGGCAGGTCTGATCCTGTACACTGTCCGGTGCAAGACCCGGGACGGACACGGTGACGCCGGCCTGTTCCATCGCCGTGCGGAACGCGGCGAACTCACCAACCAGCTGCGCCTCGCCGGGATGGCCTGTGCTGCGCGCGGTGTCGGCCTGCGTCACGTTGACGATTTCGACCCGGGCGGGATCGCGATGATAGCCCTCTCCCCGGCCCATGATCACATGCCGAAGCGCGCCGTATTCGGTACAGATGCCGAAACAGTCTGCCAAGTGGTCAGCCCGATTCCTGCTCGAGATGCAACTTCATGTCGATCAGAACCTGCTGCAGCGCCGTGGTTTCCTTGAGAAGACGCTTCGCCTCGTTCACGGTGATCACGCCATCCTCGATGGATTGCTGGTACTCGGCCATCAGCATCGCAAAGCGCTGGCTGAGCGCGATCACATCCGAATTCACGCCGCCCTTGTCGTCGACATTGCGGCGGCGCTCATCATAACTGAGGCTGATTCCCTTGAGTTCCGCCAGCGCATGGGTGACATGCGGAAAGCTGGATGCCTCTTCAAGCGCGGCGACCGCATCTATGGGAATGAACCGGTCGGAATGTTCATCGTGGTCGGAATAATACCGCCCGAGAGTTGCCTTGGATTTGCCGGTCAATTCGCAGGCCGGTTCGATGCCGACATCCTTGACCAGGGCTTCGGTGTGCTTCTTCAGGTAACTTCCGACTTTTGACATTTACTGACCCCATTTCGCAGACCCGTCCCGGGGAAGCTGCGTGTGGTTTTCCCATTAGCGG
>JANSYB010000026.1 GCA_024742655.1 Paracoccaceae bacterium
GGCCTCACGGATTGCTCGCCCCGGTCGCGGGCGTCGTGGATCACGGTGCGCAACTCGGTCAGGTCGGTGCGCCGCAGGATCGACTTGACCGGCCCGATCGAGGCCGGGCGCATCGACAGGCTGCGCAGGCCCATGGCCGCCATGCAGGCGGCCTCGACCGGGCGCCCGGCATCCTCGCCGCAGAACGACAGCGGTGTTCCATTATCCGCGCACCGCTCGACGATCCACTCCAGAAACCGCAGGAACGACACGTTGAGCGTATCATAGCGGCGCCGGACCAGCTCGTTCTCGCGGTCGGCGGCAAAGAAGAACTGCTTGAGGTCGTTGCCGCCGATCGACAGGAAATCGACCTCCTGGTAGAGGCTGTCGGGCGAGAAGGCCAGCGAGGGCGTTTCCAGCATCGCGCCCACCTCTAGGCTTTCGGGCAGGGGATGGCCGAGGATGCGTTCGCGCTCCAGCGCCTTGTCCATCTCGGCCCGTGCGGCGGTGAATTCCTCGCGTTGGGCGACGAAGGGGAACATGATCGACAGGGGCCGCCCCTTGGCCGCGCGCACCAGCGCCTGAAGCTGCATGCGCATCACGCCTGGCTTGTCCAGCGCCACGCGCACCGCCCGCCAGCCAAGTGCGGGATTGGGCTCCTGCACGGCCTTCATGTAGGGCAGCACCTTGTCCGAGCCGATATCGAGCGTGCGGAAACACACCCGCTTGCCCTTCGCCGCGTCCATGACGCGGGCATATAGCTCGCTCAATTCGGCGCGCTTGGGCATGTGGGCGCGTATCAGGAACTGAAGCTCGGTCCGGAAAAGCCCCACGCCTTCGGCGCCCGAGCCTTCGAGGCTGGGCAGATCGGCCATCAGGCCGGCATTCATGTGCAGCGCGATGCGTTGTCCGCACAGGGTTTCGGCCGGCTTGTCGCGGATCGAGGCATAGCGCTCCTGCGCCTGGGCCTGCATCGCCATCTTGTCCCGGAAGGCGCCGATCACGGTATCATCGGGGCGCAGGTGGGCGATGCCCTGATCGCCATCGACGAGAATGTAATCGCCGTTCAGCGCCTCGTTGGTGATCCGTTCGGCATGAATGACCAGCGGAATGGCCAGCGCCCGGGCCACGATCGCCGCGTGACTGCCGACCGAGCCTTCCTCGAGCACGATCCCGCGCAGCTTGCGCCCGTAATCGAGAAGTTCCGCCGGGCCGATGTTGCGCGCGATCAGCACCGGGTCATCGGGCATCTCGGCCCCGGTTTCGGCGCCTTGGCCCGTCAGGATGCGCAGCAGGCGGTTGGACAGGTCGTCCAGGTCGTGCAACCGGTCGCGCAGGTAACTGTCGGTGACCTGACCCATGCGGGCGCGGGCGGCGGATTGTTCCTTTTCCACCGCGGCCTCGGCCGACAGGCCGCGCCCGATGTCCTCTTCCATCCTGCGCATCCAGCCCTTGGAATTGGCGAACATGCGATAGGCCTCGAGCACCTGAAGCTGTTCCTTGTCGCCGCTGGCCGCGGTCGACAGCATCCGGTCCACGCCCACGCGCAGGGTGTCGACGGCCTCGTGCAGGCGCTCCAGTTCGCGGGCGGGATCGTCGGCGATGGGGTTGGTGACGACGACCCGCGGCTCGTGCAGCCACACGTGGCCCTGTGCGGTGCCTTCCTGCGCGGTGGCACCGCGAAACAGGACCGGCTGCTGGTGGCGGGCGGACATGGCCGCCCCTTCGCCGACAAACGCGCCCAGCTCGGCCATCTCGGCGATGACCATCGCCACCACCTCGACGGCGTAAAGCTCTTCGTCGGAATAGATACGGGCCTCTTTGGACTGAACCACGAGAACGCCGAGGGTCTCGCCCAGTCGTTGGATCGGCACCCCCATGAAGGACGAATACGCCTCTTCCCCGGTTTCGGGCATGTAGCGGAAGCCGCGGGTTCCCGGCGCATCATCGGTGTTCACGACCTTGCCGGTCGAGGCGACCCGGCCGACCAGACCTTCGCCCAGCTTCATCCGGGTCTGGTGCACGGCCTCGGGATTGAGGCCTTCGGTGGCGCAGAGTTCGAGCGTCTCCACGTCCCGGAACAGATAGATGGAGCACACCTCGGTGCGCATTTCCTCGGCGATCAGCGTGGTGATGCGGTCAAGGCGCTGCTGGCCGGCGGAATCCTCGGCCATCACCGAACGCAGGCGGCCCAGCATCTTGCGGCTGTCGGTTGTGAACTGCTGCGTCATCGCCTGTCCCGATCAGGGCCTGTGCCAAGGGCGGCCCGTGTCCCCGTCAAGCAGAGTGACGGTGTCAGGCCGCTTTGTCCAATTCGAAGGCATCATGCAGCGCCTGAACGGCAAGTTCCATATACTTCCGGTCGATCAGGACGGAAATCTTGATCTCGGAGGTTGCGATCACCTTGATGTTGATGCCCTCGTCGCTGAGCGTCTTGAACATCTGTGCGGCCACGCCGGACTGGCTGCGCATGCCGATACCGACCGCCGACACCTTGGCCACGTTCGTGTCGGCCACGAGGTCGTGGAAATTGATCTCGCCGCGCGCCTTGGCCTCCTGCAGCGCCTGTTCGGCGCGCTTGACCTGGTTGGTCGGGCACGAAAAGGTCATGTCGGTGCGTCCCTCTTCGGAGATGTTCTGCACGATCATGTCCACGTTCACCCCGGCCTCGGACAAGGGCATGAAGATCGCGGCGGCGATTCCGGGGCGGTCGGCCACGGATATCAGGGTCATTTTCGCCTCGTCGCGCGAATAGGCGATGCCGTTCACAACGTTTGATTCCACGATTTCCTCCTCGGCGCAGACCAATGTGCCCGCGTCATCCGATTGTTCCTCGAAACTGCTCAGAACGCGCAGCTTCACATTGTACCGCATGGCCAGCTCGACAGAGCGCGTCTGGAGCACCTTGGCGCCGAGGCTGGCCAGTTCCAGCATCTCCTCGAAGGCGATCCTGTCAAGCTTGCGCGCCTTGTCGGTGATCCGCGGGTCGGTGGTATAGACGCCGTCCACATCCGTGTAGATGTCGCACCGCTCCGCGCCGAAAGCGGCGGCAAAGGCCACGGCGGTGGTGTCCGAGCCACCCCGGCCCAGCGTCGTGATGCGGCCCTCGGGGCTCAGGCCCTGGAACCCCGCGACCACGGCCACGCGCATGCCCTCGCCGAACTTGGCGTTGATGTTGTCGGTGGGAATCTCGTCGATGCGGGCGGCGGAATGGGCCGAGGTCGTGAGAACCGGCACCTGCCAGCCCTGCCAACTGCGCGCGGGCACATCCATTTCCTGCAATGTCAACGCCATCAGACCGGCGGTGACAACCTCACCGGAGCTCACGACGGCATCGTATTCACGTGCGTCGTAAAGCGGGGAGATGTCCTCGACCCACTCCACCAGCTCATTGGTGCGCCCGGCCATGGCCGAGACGATGACGATCACGTCATATCCCTTGGCGACCTCAACGCCGACGCGCTTGGCCGCACGCCGGATGCGGTCGATATTGGCAACGGAGGTGCCGCCGAATTTCATCACGAGCAGGGGCATGTCTGCGTCCTCGGGTCAGGTCGCAGGCGGTTTACGCGCGGATCCAACGAAGGGCAATAGCCGACCTGATCGGGGCGGGGCCAAGAAAATTCGTACGAATTTTCTGGTGATTTTCGTCAGCGAAGAAAATGTGCCCTTCAATAGGGGTGGTCCTGCCCGTCCCAGGTCTGGAAACAGCCCGACGTATCCAGGTCGAGACTGTCGAAGCGCGCCTCAAGCCCGGCGGCGGATTGTTCGACCGTGATATCCGCCGCATCGCCCCCCATGTCGGTGCGCACCCAGCCGGGATGATAGATCCCCACCGCGATCCCCAGCGGCTTTAGGTCCGTGGCAAGGTTGCGCCCCAGGTTGAGCGCCGCGGCCTTCGAGGCGCGGTAGATGTAGCTGCCGCCGGGGGCGCGGGTGTCGCTGGCCATCTGGCTTGAGATGATCGCGATACGGGCCCTGCGCGCCGACTGCAGATTGGGCAGCAGGTTCTGGATCGTCATGAACACGCCGGTCACGTTGACGGCGAAACTGTCGGCCCACATTTGCGGCGGATACCCGTCGCCCAGCTCCTGACCCTTGTCGAGATACACCCCGGCATTGCAGATCAGAAGGTCCACGGCCCGGCCATCCAGATCGCGGGCGAACGCGGCGTGGCTGTCGGGATCCGTCACGTCGAGGCGGGCCAGCTCGCCGGGTTGCCGGGCGGTTCCCGTCACGCTGTCACCGCGTGCGGCATAGCTGTCCATCAGGGCTGCGCCAATGCCGCGATTGGCCCCGGTGATCACTACATGCATGGGAAAATCCCTTCGTGACTTCAGTTCGATTTGCGTCCCGGTACGAAGGGCAGTGGCGCCACCGGCACACCGTCCTCCAGCAGCTTGCGGGCCTCTTCCGGCCTGGCCTCGCCATAGATGGCGCGCTCGGGTGACAGCCCGTCATGGATGTCGCGCGCCTCCCGCGCGAAATTTACGCCGACATATTCGGAATTTTCCTCGATCTTCTTTTTCAGCGCGCTCAGGGCCTGTTCGGCGGGCGTGGGTGCGGTGGCCAGCGGTGTGTCGTCCGATGCCGGCGCGGCCTTTGTCCGGCTGTTCTGCACGCGCGGAGCCATGACGGCCTTGTCCACGTCGTCCGAGCCGCAGACGGCGCAACTGACCATGCCCGCGCCCTTGAGCTTGTCAAAGGCCGCGGCCGATTGAAACCAGCTGTCGAACTGGTGTCCTTGCCCGCATTTCAGCGCAAACTGGATCACGTGGGTCTCCGATCGATTGCCGGTCGATAATTATGTGCATGCCGGTCGTTTTCAAGCTTTTAAAACCTGGCGCGGCGCGCGCGGCATGTCCGCCCGTCCGGGTGGTCAGCGCGCCGGCGGCTCGAAATGCATCATCATATGAGACAGCTCGGCCTCGTCGATCCGGTCGACGGCCTTCTTGCGGCGCATCCATTTGCGGCGACGTTCCGACGCCTCGGGAAAGTCATCCGACAGCTTTTGCACCAAAACCGGGAACACCATGACCGCACAGGGCAAATCCGGCCCGTTCGGCATCGCCTTCATGTAGGTGTAAAGCCCCAGACAGGGCCCGGTGACCCTCCCGGTCACACCGGCCTCTTCCCAGGCTTCGATCAGCGCGCATTCCGCGGGCGTTTTGCCTTCCATCGGCCATCCCTTGGGAATGACCCAGCGACCCGTTTCGCGCGAGGTGATCAGCAGGATTTCGGGCTTGTTCTTGACCATGCGGTAGCACAGCGCTGCGAATTGGGTTCGCACGCTCCGCTTATCTGCAATATCCAAGGATATCGGCAATTGATCCGCTGTCTGAAGGGTCAAGTTACTCTGCCTGCTGCCTGTGACGTACTCAAATACAGTTTTTTATTTAGGAAAGCATACGCGAATTTCACCCCTGTTCCAAGTCTGTTCGAATAAACATTGCGTTAATCTGCCTTGACCGGCTCCGCGATGCGGACGATCGGGGCGGGGTGCGGTGGCCCTTGCGCCTGCTGATGGCGTGCGGAATACTTGCCCGCGATGACCGTTCTTGTCCGCCTGCTCGCAACCTTGACCCTGATTCTGGCGGGCTCGTTCCCGGCCCGGGCGGAAGAGCGCGTGACGGTTTTCGCCGCCGCTTCGTTGCGCGGCGCCCTTGAGGCGGTGCTGGATGCGCATGACTCCGCGATCAGCGTGTCCTATGGCGGGTCCGGCACAATGGCGCGCCAGGTGGCGCAGGGGGCGCCGGCCGACCTCGTGATCCTGGCAAACGTGACATGGATGGACTGGCTCGAGGGGCAGGGGATGGTGCTGCCGGAAACGCGCCGCGCGCTTCTGGGCAATACGCTGGTTGTGATCGCCCCGGCCTCGGCGCCCGCAGCGGCGCCGCTTGATCCGGCCGACATCCTGACGCGCCTCGGGGGCGGGCGCCTGGCGGTGGGCCAGACCCGGGGTGTTCCGGCCGGTATCTATGCCCGCCAGTGGATGGAGCGGGCCGGGCTATGGGGGGATCTGTCGCCGCATCTGGCCGAAACCGAGAACGTGCGCGCCGCTCTGGCGCTGGTTTCGCGGGGGGAGGCCCCGCTTGGCGTGGTCTATGCCAGTGATGCACTGGCCGATCCGGGGGTTCGCGTCGTCCACGAGATCGACCCGGGTCTGCATGATCCGATCGTCTATCCCGTCGCGGTCGTGACCGGGCAGGAACGAGCATCCGTATCCGCCGTGGTCGAGCGTTTGCTGGCGCCGGAGGCGTCGGATATCTTCTCCCGGCACGGCTTCGATATGCCCGGAGACGGCTCATGACGCTGGGACCCGAGGAATGGGCGGCGCTTAGTCTTTCGCTGCAAGTGTCGGCCTGCGCGGTTCTTGTCAGCCTGCCACTGGCCATCGCGGTGGCGTGGCTTCTGGCGCGGCGGACGTTTCCGGGCAAGGCCATGCTGAGCGCGATCGTGCATCTGCCGCTGGTGCTGCCACCGGTGGTGACAGGCTACCTTTTGTTGCTGACCTTCGGGCTCAACGGGGCGGTGGGGCGGTTTCTGGCCGAGTGGGGCATCGTCTTCGCCTTTCGCTGGACCGGTGCCGCGCTGGCGGCGGGGATCATGGGGTTTCCGCTGATGGTGCGGGCCATCCGGCTGGCGATCGAAGCGGTCGACCCCAAGCTGGAAGAGGCCGCCGAGACGCTGGGCGCGGGCCGGGTGGCGCGGTTTGGGCTGATCACGCTGCCGCTGATCGCGCCGGGGATTCTGGCCGGTGTGGTGATGGGCTTTGCCAAGGCCATGGGTGAATTCGGGGCGACGATCACCTTCGTGGCCAACATCCCCGGCCAGACCCAGACGCTGCCCTCCGCGATCTATGCCTTCTTGCAGGTGCCGGGCGGCGAGGCGGACGCGGTGCGTCTGGTGATCGTGGCGACGGTCGTGGCGCTTGGTGCGGTGCTGGTGTCGGAATGGCTGGCGCGTCGCGTGGCCCGCAGGATCGGCCGCGCATGAGCCTGAAGTTGAACATCACCCACGCGTTCGGGGATTTCACGCTGGAGGCTGGATTTTCCGCCGGGTCCGGGGTCACGGCGGTGTTCGGGCCATCGGGCGCGGGCAAGTCCACGCTGGTCAACGCGATCGCGGGCCTTTTGCGACCCGATGGCGGGCGGATCACCTTGCAGGACGATGTTCTCTTCGATGCCGCCTCGGGGCGTCATGTGGCACCGGCCCGGCGGCGCATCGGCTATGTCTTTCAGGATGGACGGCTGTTTCCGCATATGAGCGTGTCGGCCAACATCCGTTTCGGGGCGCGGTTTTCGCGCGCCGGTCTGGATCGCGCCGAGATGGCGCGCGTGGTCGATCTGCTGGGCCTTGACGCGCTTTTGGCGCGGCGGCCCGGCACCCTGTCGGGTGGCGAGAAACAGCGCGTGGCCCTGGCGCGGGCGTGGCTGTCGCATCCCCGGCTCCTGCTGATGGATGAGCCGCTGGCCGCGCTCGACGAGCCGCGCAAGGACGAGATCTTTCCCTATCTGGAACGGTTGCGCGACGTGGCGCAGGTGCCCATCGTCTATGTCAGTCACAACCTGTCCGAGGTCGCCCGGCTGGCCGATGATCTGGTGGTGATGCAGAAGGGGCGCGTGGTGCTCAGCGGTCGGGCCGAAGCGGTGCTGAGCGACCCCGAGGCGCTGCCGCTGATCGGGGTGCGCGAGGCCGGATCGATCCTGCCCGCCACGGTGATCGAACACGGGGCCGACGGGCTGAGCCGTCTTGCGCTGTCGGGCGGTGAATTGATCCTGCCCGGCGTGACATCGAGCCCGGGCAGCACCGTGCGCCTGCGGGTGCTGGCACAGGACGTCTTGCTGTCGCTGACCCGGCCCGAGGGGTTGTCGTCGCATAATGTTCTGCGCGTCACGGTCGAGGCGCTGCATCGTGGCGCGGGGCCGGGTGTGGCGGTGCAGTTGCGTGCCGGTGAGGACACGTTGCTGGCGCGGATCACGGCGCGGGCCGCCGAAGAACTGCGCCTTGCGCCGGGGCTGCAATGCTACGCGGTTCTGAATGCCACGGCGATCCCGCGCGGCAGCATCGGCAGCGGCCGCGGCTGAGGGGGCTGCCCGCCGCCGACAGAGCCGTCTTGACGAATCTGACTAAAACTGTCAGAAATAGAGTAGCAGCCAGCCTACAAGGGTCAGCCGGAAACCGATTTCAGGATTGGAGCGACAGGATGCGTGTCACCTGCACCGTGCCCGGCCCGGCCCGGCACATTCCCCCCACCCCGCGCGATGAACTACTGGGCGTGGCCCTTTCCGGCAGCATCAGCGCCGAGATGTTGATCGAGCATCTGCTCGACCGGTTGCGGGAGGATCGGACATGATCCGCGCCCAGACCAGGGAACAGCCGCAGCTCGTTCCCGACGACACCTGCCATGATGCCCGTGACCTGACAGCGGGCGGTGTCACGGCGAGTATCGTTCTGGATGACAAGGTCTACACCCTGCGCATCACCCGTGCCGGCAAGTTGATCCTGACCAAATGAAACACGATCCCGAGATGGCCGGAGCGTTTCCGGTGCGCGCGGTCGAACAGGTGTCCGCGCTCGATGCCATGATGGTGGCCTGCCTGCGGATTTGGTTCGACGGACCCGAAGGGCCGATGCAGGTGGATGATCTGTTGCGCAGGCACGTCACCGCCGCGACGGCCGATCGTTGCCTGCCGCTGTTGGAAACGGTGTTCCGCTTGCTGGTCACCCATGGCCGGCGCCCGCTGATCCGGCATCAGCCGGGATGCCAGTGCCTTGGCGCGGATGAGGCGGTGTTCGCCCATTTCGTCAACGTGGCCGCCATGGGCGAGCGCGAAGATGCCATGCTGATCGCCTCGCTCATGGTCGAGGGGCCGGCGCTGTTGCCTCTGACCGAGGCGGCGGGTCTGTTGGGGTTGCACCTGCACCGTGCGGTCACGCGGCAGGGCTTGATCGCAGCGCCACCAGACGTCACCCTGCATTAATGTTGACAAAAATACTATGTCATGAGCGATCTATATGCTAGTAATTCACTCAGGTATTTGGCGAATCTGCGCAAAGGGAGTCTTGAAATGATCATCTGTCACTGCATGTCGATCACCAGAAAAGACATCCATGCCGCAGTGAACTGGATGCGCGCGGCCGATCCCGACACGCTGATCACACCGGGCAAGGTCTATCGCGCCTTGGGCAAAAAGGCCGATTGCGGCGGCTGCCTGCCCGTTTTCATCGAAACGATGCAGGGTTGTGAAACTTTCGTGATACCTGCCGACACCCCGTCACAGCAACGCACAACAAGATACGGAGCGACACATGAAGGGCGACGAGAAGGTCATCGACTACCTCAACAAGGCACTGCGAAGCGAGTTAACCGCTGTTAGCCAGTACTGGCTGCACTATCGCCTGCAGGAGGATTGGGGCTTTGGCAGGATCGCCGCCAAGTCACGCGAAGAAAGCATCGAGGAGATGCACCATGCCGACAAGCTGATCGAGCGGATCATCTTTCTGGGCGGGCATCCCAACCTGCAAAAGCTCGATACGCTGCGCATCGGTGAGAACCTGCGCGAAACGCTCGAGGCCGATCTGGCGGCCGAGCATGAGGCGCGCACGCTCTATATCGAGGCCCGCAATCATTGCGAAGGCGTGGGTGATTATGTCTCCAAGAACCTGTTCGAAGAACTGATCGCCGACGAAGAAGGCCATATCGACTTCATCGAAACGCAGCTCGACCTCTATGACAGCCTTGGCGCGGAACGCTACGGCCTGCTCAATGCCAGCCCGGCGGATGAAGGCGGTGACTGACGCCGCAGCCCGAATCGGCGCGCGGCCCTGAAACAGCCATCCTGACCGCGGGCGCCACGACCGGCCCCGCGGCGGGTCAGCCATGTAATCTAAAATCCGAAAGGACATATCACATGGCATATTCCGCACGTCTGACATTGGCCGCTCTGGGTCTTCTGGTGCCGCTTTCCTTGCCGGTCCAGGCCGGGGACGAGTTCAGTCATTACATCGCGAAACCGTCTGAAACGCTGGAAGAGGCGGTGGAGAATTTCGTGACCTACAACCGGATGCTGCGCGACGTGATGGCGCGTAACCCCCTCAATGTCGAAGACATGGAAGAGGTGCATGAGCTGACCTACACGCTCGAATTGGCGCTGGCGAAGATCAACGAGGAGATGGGCGCGCTGCCGGCCCTGCTCGAGGAGGTGCACCTGTCCTCGGAAGGCGACGATGCGACAGTCCTGCGCGAGGCCGCCGCGCCCTACCTTGCGCGCGCCATGCTGCTTGACCGCTAGCCCCTTTCCCACAGCGTTTTTGTCAGGTTTTTCTGGAAACCCTGGCCCGGATGTGGCAGCCATGCGGCCTGAGATCGTCTGAACCCGTCGCGGGGCCCCGCTTACATGTCCGAATCGCTGCTGCACAAGCTGGCCTGGATTGTCGTCGCGCTTTGCGTGGCGCCGATCCTTGCGGCCGCGCTGGCAGCCCTGACGGGGGACATGTCGGCGTGGCGTGACGTACTGGCCGCCGTGCTGCCGCGCTATGTGCGCACCACGCTGATCCTTGCGGTGACGGTGGGTCTGGCCACGGCGCTGATCGGATCGGTGACGGCATGGCTGGTGACGGTCTACCGCTTTCCCGGCGCGCGATGGCTCGAGATCGCTCTGGCACTGCCGCTGGCCTTTCCGGCCTATGTGCTGGCCTATGCCTATACCCACATGCTGGACCATCCCGGCCCGGTCCAGACCCTGCTGCGCGAGGTAACGGGATGGGGGCCGCGCGATTACTGGTTCCCGGAAATCCGCAGCCTCGGCGGGGCGGCACTCATGCTGACCATCGTGCTTTATCCCTATGTCTACCTGCTGGCGCGGGCCTCGTTCCGGCAGCAATCCTCGAACGCGTTCCTGGTCGCGCGCACGCTGGGGCGCTCGCCGGTGCAGGCGTTCTTGCGCGTGGCGCTGCCGATGGCGCGTCCGGCGATCGCGGGCGGCGCGCTTCTGGCGGTGATGGAGACGATCGCCGATTACGGCACGGTGGCCTTTTTCAACGTGCAGACCTTTGCCACGGGCATCTACCAGGCGTGGTTCAGCCTGGGCGACCGGCCGGCGGCGGCGCAACTGTCGCTGTGCCTGCTGACCTTCGCCCTGCTGGTCGCGGGGCTGGAGCGCGCACAGCGGGGCAGGGCGCAAACCGCCGGGCGGGGCGCACGGTTCGACGCGATGGAACGTCCGCGCCTCACGGGGGCCGCGGGCTGGATCGCGACGGGTCTTTGCCTGATCCCGGTGCTGCTGGGGTTCGTCATCCCGGTCATCATGCTGGGCAGCATGGCGATCGGGTCGGGGCAGAGCCTGCTGTCCTCGCGCTATCTCGACCTGATGCAGAACTCGCTCGTCGTGGCCGGGGTCGCCTCTGTGCTGACGGTGATCGGGGCGATCCTGATCGGGTTCCGGGCGCGCACGCGGCCGTCGCGGCGGTCCAAGGGCATGGTGATCGCCGCCGGGCTTGGCTACGCGGTGCCGGGGGGCGTGATCGCGGTGGGGCTGATGGTGCCC
>JANSYB010000716.1 GCA_024742655.1 Paracoccaceae bacterium
GTGGCCTCTGGCGTCTGGTTGTCGGCGGTCATATGGTGCCCCCATGCGCAACGCGAAGATCAGGCTTTATGTAGATCACCCCTTGGGGGAAGGGCAAACGGTTCCTCTGAACCGGGACCAGGCGCATTACCTTTTTGGCGTGATGCGGCAGGGGGCGGGCGATGCGGTGCTGCTGTTCAACGGGCGGGAGGGCGAATGGCGCGCCGAGGTGGCGGAGGCGGGCAAGCGCGGCGGCACGCTGCTCTGCGCCAGTCAGACCGGCCCGCAGCGCAACCCGCCCGACCTGTGGCTGCTCTTTGCGCCGATCAAGAAGGCGCGGACCGATTTCATCGTCGAAAAGGCCGCCGAGATGGGTGCCGCGCGCATCCTGCCGGTGCAGACCGACTTCACCAATGCCGAACGCATCCGGCAGGACCGGCTTCAGGCCCACGCGATCGAGGCCGCCGAACAATGCGGCGGCACCTTCGTGCCCGAGGTGGCGGAGTTGCAGAAGCTCGACCGGCTGCTGGCCGACTGGCCAGGCGACCGCCAGCTGATGTTCTGTGACGAGGCACTTGTCGGCGCAGGCGAAACACTGGGACAGGTCGGCGGCGGCGAATGGGCCATCCTCATCGGCCCCGAGGGCGGGTTTTCAGACGCTGAACGCGACCGGCTGCGCGCCCTGCCCTTTGCCCACGCGGTCAGTCTCGGCCCGCGCATCCTGCGCGCCGATACCGCTGCCGTGGCCGCGGTGACGGTCTGGCAACAGGCCCTTGGAGACTGGGCATGAGTTTCGTCCGCCCAGAGGCCACCGCCGCCATTACCCGCTGGCGCGAGGCCCTGATCGGCGCGGCGGCCGTGGCCATTGGTGCGTGGTGGTTCCTGGGTCCGGGCGGATTGCTGGGCTGGATCGGATTGGCGGTGATGCTTGGCGGGGTCGCATTGATCGTGCTGGGTATCCAGCGGGGCCGCTTTCGCATCCCCGGCAACGGCCCGGGCGTCGTGCAGGTGGACGAGGGGCGGATCACCTATTTCGGCCCCCTGACCGGCGGCGTGGTCGATCTGGCAGAGCTGTCTCGGCTGGAAATCGACGCAACCGGCACACCTGCCCACTGGCGCCTGACCCAACCCGGCCAGCCGCCGCTTTACATCCCGGTCACCGCCGACGGGGCCGAGGCCCTGTTCGATGCGTTCGCCACGTTGCCGGGCCTGCGCACGGGTCAACTTGCTGCACAAATCAACACCCGCGCCACCCATCCTGTCGTGATCTGGCACAAACCACAGAACCGGCTGCATTGACACCCCGGCCGATTGAGGCCACTTCTGGCGCCCAAGTTTGCGCGGCAAGGCAGGAGACGCCCCAATGTCCATCCCCCAATCCGGTGGCGGTCCGATCGAGAGCCACGGCCAACTGGCCGAATACCTCGAAAGCGGCTGCAAGCCGCGCGACGACTGGCGCATCGGCACCGAGCATGAGAAATTCGGCTATTGCAAGGATACGTTGAAGCCCATTCCCTATGCCGGCGAACGCAGCGTTCTGGCCGTGCTGGAGGGCTTGCGCGACAAACATGGCTGGGCCCCGCTGGAGGAAGGCGGCAACCTGATCGGCCTGACCAAGGATGGCGCCAATGTCAGCCTCGAAC
>JANSYB010000692.1 GCA_024742655.1 Paracoccaceae bacterium
AAGCTTGAACGGTGCCGCGACCAGAAAGATGAGGTCAGGCGGGTTGCAGGCCTGGATCGTATCGAACCCGTGGCGTCGCAAGATCTTCAGCGCGAGACGCATTTCATGGAACAGCGCAGCGCCGTATTCGAGCACGTATCCGAGCGCCCCCTTGGCGTCGAGCGGCAGAGAATGGCGATAGATGTGAACGCCTTCGATTTCCTCGTAGCGCGCCTCGAACGACTTGCCCGTTGGGCAGATAACGGCAACCTGCGCCCCGGCTGCGCGCAACGTCAGGCATTCCTGCCAAACCCTGCGATCAAAAGGCAGGGGCAGGTTTTCAACGATGATCAGGATATGCCGGCCCGCGAGGGGCTTGGCTTTGGCGATTTGATCAAACCGCGGCGTGGGCACCCTTTTGCCGATCCCGTATTCCTGGCCCTGCACAGTCATGGCAACGTGTGAAGTTCGCGAATGTCAGCCCCGGCGGGCAGATCGAGCCCATCCAGCGTTGCATTGGCCGCTATCACGCGATCATAGCGCGTTTCGTGAACATGGGTCGAATCCACCAGCAGGCGTTCGATGGTCGGCAGGTTGGAAAACGCATAGCCCAGGTTCGCACCAACCAGGGCATCGGCCTTGACGGCCGGTTCATAGATGTCCAGCGCCGCACCCCATTCCAGAAGTTTGCGCGCCAGATCGATATGCGGACTTTCCCGCAAGTCGTCGGTACCCGCCTTGAACGACAAACCCGCCAGCAGAATACGCGTGCCCGGTTCCAGCCCCTCGATGGCATATTGGAAAAGCCGGTGCTTGTGGGCTTCGTTCGAGCGCAGAAGACTATCGACGACATGCAGGTTTGCGCCGATGTCCGCCCCAATGGATTGCAGGGCGCGCACATCCTTGGGCAGACAGGAGCCACCAAAAGCCCCGCCGGGCCGTGTGTAATAGGATGAGATATTGAGCTTGGTATCGGATTTGAAAATCTCGTGAACGTTGCGCGCCGAGATTCCCAGTTCCAGACAGGTGCGGCCGATTTCGTTGGCGAATGCCACTTTCAGCGCATGCCATGTGTTATCGACGAACTTGGTGATTTCCGCCTCGGGGTACTGAACCCAGAAGGTCGGCGCCTCGATCCCGTCGTTCAACGCGATCATTCGATCACTCGGGCGCCCGTCCGCCGTGCCGAAAACCATCTTGGGCGGCGAGAAGTAATCTTCCACCGCACATCCTTCGCGCAGGAATTCGGGGAAATACACCAGTTCGACAAGATCCGCCGTGCGCTCTGCGAGAACGGAGTCGAAAATCGGGGCCACCACATTTTTCATCGTGCCCGGACGCACGGTAGAGCGGTAGACAACCGTCAGACGGTCCGCACCCTGAGGTCTGTCCCTGAGGTTGGCGGCAATCTGGGTGCTGACGTTCGCGATGTAGCTGAGGTTGAGCCCGCCATCCACAGCCGACGGCGTGCCGACACAGACGATCGCCATGTCGGCGGCATCAAGATGGCTGTCGATTGAGGTGCTGGCCGCAAACCGGCCCTCCGCAAGAGAGACTTGCAGCATGTCGCCGACACGCGGTTCGACAATCGGGGCACGTCCTGCGAGGACCGCGCGCACCTTGCTTTCGCTAACGTCTATTCCAACGACATCATGTCCTTGGCTGGCGATGCAGGTGGCCGCAGTAAAGCCGACATACCCAAGGCCAAAAATAACAACTTTCATTATAAATCACTATTTAA
>JANSYB010000439.1 GCA_024742655.1 Paracoccaceae bacterium
CCCTGCCCCTCTTGTGCGCGCACCATCAGAAACAGTTCGGCATTGTCGATGATATCCGTGCGCAGTGCGGCAAGGTATTCGGCAATGGCAGCCTGGTCGCCGAACGTCTCCGTGAGATCCGCGACCCTGTCGGAGACGACACGTTCCGCCATGCCTGCATTCAGGGCCTCGACGGCCTTGCGATGCGCCTTTTCGATTTTGGGGGCCTCGCGCAGAATCTCGGCGAGTTCCTGCTGAAGTTTTCCGATCTTTTCCTCGATGTCGCGCCGGTCGTCCTCTTCCATCTCCTGCACGTCCTGTGGCGACAGCGGTTGCCCGTCGCGGATCGCCGTCAGCATGAAACCCATCGGCGTGCGCACCAAGGCGATATTCTGAGCGCGCGCGCGCTCCGCGAAATCGGCCATTTTTTCTTCGTGCGCCTCGCCGTATTCTTCTTCGAAGGTGCGGCGCTGGGTCTGGTATTCGTCAGATTCGAACAGGGCCGGGATGTCATTGGCCAGATCGTCGATCAGCGCCTCCATTGCGGATCGAAAGGCATGCGCCATGCCTGGCGGCAGGCGCATCATGTGGGGTTTGTGCTCCTGCTCGAAATTGTTCACGTAGATCCAGTCGTCGGGGGGCGGACGTTTGGCCGCCTCGGCCTCCAGCAGATGGTTGACGGCGGCGTGACGGCCCGCGCCCTCGGGCCCCAGAACATAGAGGTTGAATCCCTTGTGCCCGACCTCTGCTGCCAGACGGATTGCGTCCAGCGCCCGGTCCTGACCCAAAAGGCCCTCGAACGGTGTAAGCGATTGCGTTGTTTCAAACCCAAGACTGTCCGCCTTGATCACCGGGCGCAGGTGTTCAGCGGACAGGCGCGCCTTGGGTTGTTCGGTCTGTGACATGGGCGTTGCTCTCCTGACACCGTCCGTTTGTCACAGTGCACCATCGCCACCCCCGTGCGCCTTGATCCCGATCAAGCCGTGTTGCGCCTTGACCCCGCCCCAGACCATGCCAAAGCTGTGCCGCAACCCAAGCCGACAGGAGAGTTCACCATGAAAACCGCGATTGTCACCGGTGCTGCGCGCGGAATCGGCCTGGCCACCACGAGGGGCTTTCTGGAGGATGGCTGGCGCGTCGTGATGATCGACCGCGATACCGCCGCGCTCAGCGAGGCGGCCGCGCCTCTGGATCACGTCGACCCGGTCATCTGTGACGTATCGCAGCCCGATCAGGTCAACGAAATGGCGGCCCATGTCGCGCGGACCTGCGACAGTGTCGATGCGTTGGTCAACAATGCCGGTGTGGCGGATTTCGGGCCGATCGTAGAAACCGATTTCGCCCGCTGGCGCACCGTGATGGAAACCAATCTCGACGGGGTTTTTCTGGTGACCCAGGCACTGGTGCCCGCGCTTGGCGCGGCGGGCGGGGCTATCGTCAACATCGCGTCGATCTCGGGTTTGCGCGCCTCGACCCTGCGGGTGGCCTACGGCACGTCCAAGGCCGGGGTGATGGCCCTGACGCAGCAACAGGCCGTTGAACTGGGCGAGAAAGGCATTCGTGCCAACTGTGTCTGCCCCGGCCCTGTGGCAACGAAACTTGCTATGGCGGTGCATACGCCGGATATCATCGATGCCTACCACGATGCCATCCCGCTCAACCGCTATGGGTCAGAGGACGAGATCGCCAATGTCATCCGGTTCCTTTGCTCCCCGGCGGCCAGCTATGTCACAGGGCAGATCATCGCCGTCGATGGCGGGTTCGAGGCGACGGGCATCGGCCTGCCCGCGTTGCGCGGCCCGTCCTGATCAGCGGTCGATATCCGCACCGCCCTCGGCTGTGCGGCGGGCAATGAAATCATTCAGTTCGTCCAGCCGTGCCGCGTCCATCGGGGGCGGTTCATGCGCCTCGACGCAGTCAAAGAAAATCCGGTGCGCGCGCTGCGTGGCGTCGACAGAGCCGCGATCGGTGTAGTTCTCGAAGTTGGACCAGTCCGACAGCAGCGGCGAATAGAACGCGGTTTCGAACCGGTCGAGCGTATGCTGCGTGCCGAAGAAATGCCCGCCATGGCCGACATCGGCGATCGCGTCGAGGCCAAGTGTCGCCTCGCTGACCTCGACTGGCTTGAACAGCTCTGCGAACATCTGGAGCATTTCGACATCCATGATGAATTTCTCGGCCGATGCTGTCAGCCCGCCCTCCAGCCACCCCGCGCCGTGCAGCAGCAGGTTGGTGCCACCCATCAGCGCGCCCCAGAGCGACATCTGCATTTCATAGGCCGCCTGCGCATCCGGCGCGTTCGAGGCCGTCACCCCCGACGATCGCAATGGCAGGCCCACGTGCCGGGCCAGTTGCCCCGAGGCAAAGGCCGCCTTGACATATTCCGGCGTGCCGAAGGCCGGTGCGCCCGATTTCATGTCCACGTTCGAGGTAAAGCTGCCATAGCAGACCGGCGCGCCGGGACGGGCGATCTGCGACAGGGCGATACCGGCCAAGGCTTCGGCATGTTGTTGCACGAGCGCGCCGGGCAGGGTGACCGGCGCCATCGCCCCGGCCAATGTGAACGGGGTCAGCACCATCACCTGCCCGGCTTTGGCCGCGTCGATAATCCCGCGGCACATCAGCAGGTCCAGCATCAGCGGCGAATTGGAATTGGCCACCGAGTAGCTGACCGGGGTGTTGTTGAACTGCTCGGGCGTCAGGCCGTGGGCGATGCGAAGCATCTCGTAGGCATCCGCGACGGCCTCGGTCCCCCGGAAAAAGACGAATGGCACCTTGTCGGTGAGGGTCAGCACCGATTTCGTCATGGCATAGTGGCGCAGGTTGGGGGGAATGTCCTGCGCCTCGACAAAGGGGCCGATCATGTGAATGACGTCAAAGCTTTGAGCGACGCGGCACAAATCGTCCAGCGCGGCCAGCGTGCCGGGGCGGCGGCCGTTCTTGATATCCGCGAAATTGGGCGTGCCGCCGGTGGTGCAGATACCCACATGCCGCCCGCCGATCGTCACCTCGCGTCCGGCGCCGCGTCCGTGAAGCGTGACCACTGACGGGGCCTTGCCAACCAGGTCCATCACCACGTCCGGGTCGAAGCGAACGATTTCGTCATCGGCCAGTGTCATGCCCGCCTGCGCGTAAAGGTTTCGGGCCTCGTCGCTGAGGACCTTCATCCCGATATCCCGCAATACCCGCAGGGCCGCGGCATGGATCGCCTCGATCTGATCCGCGCTGAACTGTTCGACGGGGGCGTAGGGGCGCTGCCACTGCCGCCA
>JANSYB010000193.1 GCA_024742655.1 Paracoccaceae bacterium
ATCGCCACGGCGATCAGGATCACCAGCAAAACACCTGCCATCGCCCAGACCGATCCCACGAACCCCAGCGTGGCCAGCAGCACCGCGCCCAGAAGGAAGCCCAGCCCCTTGACCGCGTTCTTCGACCCGGTCAGCACCGCAACCCAGCGGAAAAGCCCGCCATCTTCCTTGGGGGCGAGCAGTTTCACGGCGGATTTCGAGGACATCTTGGCCAGGTCCTTGGCCACGCCCGACAGGCCCTGTACGACCATCACATAGGCCACCGAAAGCCCGAGCGCCCAGCCGGGATCGAGTTGCGCCAGCGCCACCAGGGCGATCACCTGCAGGCCAAGCCCCACATAAAGCGTCGAGGTCAACCCGAACCGCGCCGCGATCCATCCCGCCGACAGGTTGGTGACCATGCCCGCGATTTCATAAAGCACGAAAAGATAGGCCAGCTGCACCGGGGAAAACCCGAGCGTGTGGAAGTGCAGCAGCACCAGCATGCGCAGTGCCCCGTCGGTCAGCATGAAAGCCCAGTAGGCCGCCGTGACCGCGATATAGGCCGACAGGCCTTGCGCGCGCGCGCCGCTCAAGCCGTGGCCCCCACCATCATGGCCACATCGACAAGGCGATAGGCATATCCCATCTCGTTGTCGTACCAGGCGTAGATTTTCACCTGGGTGCCGTTCACCACCATGGTCGAGGGGGCATCCACGATGCCTGAGCGGATGTCGTTGGTGTAATCGGCCGACACCAGCGGACGTTCCTCATAGCCGAGGATGCCTTTCAGTTCCCCCTCGGCTGCCGCCTTGAAGGCGGCATTGACCTCGTCCGCCGTCGTTGCACGTTCCACCTCGAACACGCAGTCGGTCAGAGAGGCATTCAGCAGCGGGACACGCACGGCATGGCCGTTCAGCTTGCCCTTGAGTTCCGGGTAGATCAGCGTGATCGCCGTGGCGCTGCCCGTCGTCGTCGGGATCAGTGAGTTGAGCGCCGAGCGCGCGCGGCGCAAATCCTTGGCGGGGCGGTCAACGATGGTCTGGGTGTTGGTCACGTCATGGATCGTCGTCATGGAGCCATGTTTGATGCCGAGCGTTTCGTGAATGACCTTGACCACCGGGGCCAGGCAATTCGTGGTGCAGCTGGCCGCGGTGACGATCCGGTGGCGCGCCGGGTCATAGATGTCATGGTTGACCCCGTAGACGATATTGGCCGCGTCGCCGTCTTTGACCGGGGCCGACACGACGACCTTTTTGACGCCCGCATCGAAATAGGGGGCGATCCGGGCCTCGGTTTTGAAATACCCGGTGCAGTCGATCACCACGTCCACACCGTCAAGGGGCAGTTGGTCAAGCCGGTCCGTGCCGACAAAGGGCACGCGTGTTCCGTTCACCGTGACGCTGTCCGAATCGTGGGCAAACTCCGCATCCCATCGTCCATGCACGGTATCGAACTCCAGCAGATGCGCATGCATGGCCGCATCGCCGACCGCGTCATTGATCCATGCGATGTCCGCCCCGCGCTCCAGCAGGGGCCGCAGGATCAGCTTGCCGATGCGGCCAAGCCCGTTGATGGCGTAACGTGTCATGCGATTCAGTGTCCTTTTGCGAAGTGGAAAATTGGTCAGGCCGCTCGACAGGACGGGCGCTCCATGGGCCGGGCGCCCTTATGTAAGCCCTATGTAACAGCTTCATGTCAGGTGTCACCCGCAAGGACGTCGCGGCAAGCAATATGCAAGGTTCTTGCAGCCTGCGTGTGTTGGGCTATGGTTTGCGGCATGATCCCGGCACGAAAAACCGGGGGAATCCAGGGAGACAACCATGAAAACCAAATCGATACTCGCGGTATTGCTGCTGGCCACGACGGCGGCCGGGGCCTCTGCCGAAACGCTGCGCTGGGCCCGCGCGGGCGACTCGCTGACGCTTGATCCGCATGCACAGAACGAGGGGCCGACCCACACGCTGGCCCACCAGATCTACGAGCCGCTGATCATCCGCGACATGACCGGCGCCTTCCAGGCCGCGCTGGCCACCGACTGGGCCCCCAAAGAGGGCGATCCGAACGTCTGGGTGTTCAATCTGCGCGAGGGCGTCTCGTATCATGACGGGGCCGATTTCACGGCTGAGGACGTTGTGTTTTCGATCAACCGGGCAAAGTCCGAGAACTCCAACATGAAAGAGCTTCTCAACTCGATCACCGAGGTGCGCGCGGTCGATGACTACACCGTCGAATTCGTCACCGACGGACCGAACCCAATCCTGCCGTCGAACCTGACCAACCTGTTCATGATGGACAAGGGCTGGACCGAGGCGAACGGCGCCGTGGACGTTCAGGATGTCGAGGGCGGCGAGACGACATTCGCCGCAACCAACGCCAACGGCACCGGCGCGTTCAAGCTGGTCAGCCGGGAGCCGGACGTGAAGACCGTCCTGACCCAGAACGAGAATTACTGGGGCATGGACGATTTCCCGATGCAGGTGACCGAGGTGGTCTATACGCCGATCCAGAACGCGGCCACGCGCGTCGCGGCCCTGCTGTCGGGCGAGGTCGATTTCATCCAGGACGTGCCGGTGCAGGATCTTGGCCGCGTGGGTGAAACCGAAGGTCTTGTCGTCAAGACCGCGCCGCAGAACCGTGTCATTTTCTTCGGGATGAACATGGGGGCCGATGACCTCGATAACGACAATGTCGAAGGCGCCAACCCGCTGGCCGACGTGCGCGTGCGCAAGGCGATGTCTATGGCCATCAACCGTGACGCCATCAAGCAGGTCGTGATGCGCGACCAGTCGCAGCCCGCCGGCATGATCGCGCCGCCCTTCGTCAACGGCTGGACCGCCGAGATGGATGCCGCGGCCATGACCGATATCGACGCGGCAAAGGGCCTGATGGCCGATGCAGGCTATGGCGACGGGTTCAGCATCCAGCTGGATTGCCCGAATGACCGCTACGTCAACGACGAGGCGATCTGTCAGGCGGCCGTGGGCATGCTGGCGCAGATCGGGGTCACCGTGAACCTCGACGCCAAGCCCAAGGCGCAGCACTTCCCGCTCATTACCAATGACCAGACGGATTTCTACATGCTGGGCTGGGGTGTTCCGACTTACGACTCGGAATACATCTTCAATTTCCTCGTCCACACCCGCGGCGAAGATCGCGGCAGCTGGAACGGCACGGGCTATTCGAACCCCGAGCTGGACGCCAAGATCGTCAGCCTCGCCTCGGAAACCGACCTGGAAAAGCGCAACGCCACGATCGCAGAGATCTGGCAGGTGGTGCAGGATGAACAGCTTTACATCCCGATCCACCACCAGGTGCTGAACTGGGGCATGACCGACAAGGTCGTGACCGAAGTCAGCCCCGAAGACGATCCGAAGTTCAAGTTCTTCGAAATGAACTGAAACTGATCGCGGGCGGCCTTTCGGGGCCGCCCCGTCGCGTCGCGGGCAGGCGTCAGACCTGCCGCGCCGCCTTGACCGGGGACATCCGATGCTCGCCTATATCATCCGGCGCGTGGCCCAATCCATTCTGGTGCTGTTCGTGGTGGGGCTTGTCGCCTTCTCCATGTTCCGTTTCGTCGGCGACCCGGTGGACAATATGCTGGGGCAGGAGCGCACACAGGCCGATATCGACCGGCTGCGAGAGCAGCTGGGCCTCGATCAGCCGTTCGTAGTGCAGTATTACAAGTTTCTCGAACAGGCGGTGCAGGGTAATTTCGGCCTGAGTTACCGGCAGGGCCGCCCCGTGGCCGAGATCCTGATGGAGCGCCTGCCCGCCACGCTGGAACTGGCCTTTGTGTCGGGCCTGCTGGCCCTGCTGGGGGGCATCGCGCTTGGCATATTCACCGCGATCCGAAGGCGGGGTATCTCCGCCAACGTGATCATGACCCTGTCGCTGATCGGGGTGTCATTGCCCACCTTCCTGATCGGTATCCTTCTGATCTATGTCTTTTCGGTCGAACTGGGCTGGCTGCCCAGTTTCGGACGCGGTGACGTGGTGGATCTTGGCGGCTGGACCACGGGCTTCCTGACGTCGAGCGGGCTGCAGGCGCTGATCCTGCCGGCGATCACGCTGGGCCTCTACCAGATGACGCTGATCATGCGGCTGGTGCGCACCGAGATGCTCGAGGTGCTGCGCATGGATTACATCCGTTTCGCCCGCGCCCGTGGCATCCGCGAGCGCGCGATCAATTTCCGCCACGCGCTGAAGAATACATTGGTGCCCGTGATCACGATCACCGGCCTGCAACTGGGAAGCATCATCGCCTTTGCGATCATCACCGAAACGGTGTTTCAGTGGCCCGGCGTGGGCCTGCTTTTCATCAACGCGGTCCAGTTCGTGGATATCCCCGTCATGGCCGCCTATCTGATGATGATCTCGGTGATGTTCGTTGGCATCAACCTGATCGTCGACATGCTGTATTTCGCGATCGACCCGCGCCTGCGTGTCGATCGCGGCGGGGGAGGGCACTGATGGCCGAGATACCCGTGACCGAACCGCCCCGCCCCGCACGCTTGCGCCGCTTCTGGCAGAGCGATTTCATGTGGTCCTTCCGGCATGCGCCGGTGGCGATCATTTCCTTCGCGGTGGTGGTGTTGCTGGTGCTGGCCGCCGCACTGGCCCCGCTGATCGCGCCGCATGACCCGTTCAATCCCGCCACGCTGAACCTGATGAACGGGTTTACAGCCCCGGGTGAGGCCAACGCCTTTACCGGCGACAGTTTCCTTCTGGGCACCGACGACCAGGGGCGCGACGTGTTCTCGACCATCCTTTACGGGATGCGCATATCGCTGTTCGTGGGGTTTTCAGCGGTCTTTCTGGCGATGGTGCTGGGCGTGACGCTTGGCCTGCTGGCAGGCTACGTGGGGGGCTGGACGGAATCGATCATCATGCGGGTGGCCGATGTGCAGCTGACCTTTCCGGCGATCCTCGTGGCAATGCTGATCTTCGGGATCGCCAAGGGCATCACCCCACCCGAATACCGCGACCAGATGGCGATCTGGGTACTGATCCTCGCCATCGGCCTGAGTGACTGGGTGCAGTTCGCCCGCGTCGTTCGGGGCACGACGCTGGTGGAAAAGAACAAGGAATACGTGCAGGCCGCGCGCCTGATTGGCCGGTCGCCATTCGCCATCATGCTGCGGCATATCCTGCCCAACGTGCTGAGCCCGGTCCTCGTGATTGCAACGATATCACTGGCGCTGGCCATCATCGCCGAGGCCACGCTCAGTTTCCTCGGGGTGGGCGCGCCACCCACCAAGCCGTCGCTGGGCACGCTTATCCGCATCGGGCAGGAATTCATGTTCTCGGGCGAATGGTGGATCCTGTTCTTCCCGGCGGCCACGTTGCTGGCGCTGGCGCTGTCGATCAACCTGCTGGGCGACTGGCTGCGCGATGCATTGAACCCGAGGCTGCGATGAAACGGAGTGTGACCTCAGCGCATCGTGAAGGGCTGTTTGTCGGCGGCCACCATGAAGGGCAACGGACCCTCGGCATAGGGCGCGGCGGTGCACCAGTCATCGACAACGGCGTGCCAGGTCACGTCACCTTGCGTGGCATGAATGGTAACGGTCGGGCCGTCATGCGTCGTCAC
>JANSYB010000411.1 GCA_024742655.1 Paracoccaceae bacterium
ATTCACCGGGGGCGGGGCTGGCAGCGGCATGGTCTATCTTGCGGGCAAGGCCAGCCACAAGATGTCCAACGACCAGATGATCGAGCATATCGTCGAGGAGGTCGAGAAGAAGGCCGCCGAAATCGACGCCGAAGAGGCCGCGGCACAAGCCGCCGAATGACCGTTACCGGCTGAGATACCGCTCCAGCACGGGGGCGGGCATCGCGCCTTGGAACATCATGTCCTCGAAAACATAGGCCGGCGCCTGCGTCAGTCCGAGCGCGGCGGCCAGACCGGCCTGTTCGCCCATGTCCAGCAACATGAAGGTCACCCCGTAAGCCTCTGATATCATTTCAAGGCTCTCTAGAGAGGTTTCGCATGCATCGCACTTGTCGCGGGTGAAGAACGCCACGCTTGCGGGCGCGTCACCCTGGCCGAAAAGGGCCTCCCGATGCGCCGCGATCAACGCCAGGTCATCCGCCACCGCCGCGTCGTAAGCCGACATGGCGGTGGGCGGAGAGACGATCTCGGGATGGGCCAGCAGAACCGCGCGGATCTCGGCGTGAAAGATCGCGCGTTCGGCCTCGGTCAGTCGTGTGAAATCCGTCTCGGCGCAAAGCGGCGATGCCAATGCGCCGGTCATGGCAAGGGCGGCAAGCCGCAGCCTCACGGGTTGCGGATTTCCTCGGCGATGGCCTGCATGTCGGCCAACGGCACGTAACCGCGCAGCATCTGGTCCTGCATCACGAAGGACGGCGTGCCGGAAATACCCAACCGTTGCCCAAGCGCATGGTTGTCCGCGATCACGTCGCTGACCGCGTCGCTGTCCATCCGGGCCATGATCTCGTCCACAGGCAGGCCGAGCGGTTCGCCGATGCGGCGCAGGGCGGTGGCGTTTACGTCGCCCTTGAATTCCATCAGCGCGTCATGCACGGCCTTGTACATGTCATCGCCCGCGACCTGCTTGGTGGCGATGGCAAAGCGCGACGACAGCATGGACTGCTCTCCGAGGATGGGGAATTCCTTGACGATCAGCTTGATGTTGCCGTCGAACTGCACGAGGTCGGTCACCTCGGGTTTCGCGCGGCGGCAATAGCCGCACCGGTAATCCATGAACTCCACCAGCGTGATGTCGCCCTCGGGATTGCCCCCGACCCAGGAATGCCCATCGTCGAAAAGCGCGTCGGCATTCGCCTTGACCAGCTCTACATCCGCCTCTGCCTGTGCCGCGGCTTCGCGCTGTTCCAGAACTGCGACCGCCTCCATGATGACCTCTGGATTGTCCAGCAGATAGGCGCGGATCTCGGCGCGGAACGCTTCGCGCTCGGCGTCGCTCATCGCGTTGAGGTCGATGGCCGTTGCCGGCATCGCCGTCAGGGCGGTGGCCAGGGCAAGGGCGGGGATCAGGGCGCGTTTCATGATTTCGGGCTCTCCGTTCGGGGTTACTTGCGTTTCTTTTCGGCTTGCTTGGCGGCCAATAGCACATCCTGCGCCCGCCGCCAGCCCGTCGAACCGCGCGGCAAAAGGTCCGAGGCGCGTTTGGCATGCAGGCCCGCGTCCTTGAGCCGGCCCAGCATCGCGTAGCGTTCCGCCGTCACCACCGAGGCCATGCCGCGGTTACCGCTTTGGGCATGTGCCGCGGCCAGATCCCGCAGGACGCGCGCATCGCGCCCGTCCCGCGCCCGCGCGTTTTCCAGAAATTGCAGCGCCTTGCCGGTCTGGCCCTGCGCCATCAGCGCGCGGCCATATGCCCCCAGGATCAGCGCGTTGCGCGGGGCCAGGTTGCTGGCACGGGCGTAGGCGGCCGTTGCGGCCTGGAACTGCCGGCTTTCCAAAAGGATCTGGCCCTTGAGTTCCTGGTAATAGGGGTCATCGGGGCGCAGGGAAATCGCATTGTTGATCAGCGGCAGCGCGCGCTGCAGGTTGGAGCGGCGATGCCACGCGATGGCCTCGCGCATGGCCTTGATGTCGGCGAACCCGGATTCGCCGGCGCGGTTCAGCGTCCATTTTGGATTGCGCGTGAAGGCCGACAATTTGCCCTTGGCGCGGGCGAACCAGTAGCGCGCGGCGGTATCGTCGCCGCCCCGGTCGCCGTAGCTTTGCACCAGCCGGTTGACCACCCGGTAACGATCCGCCGACAGGGGATGGGTGCGCGCATACGGGTCCTGCCGCGACGAGGACAGCAATTCCTGCCCGCGAAAGATATCCAGCACTTCCAACGCGCCGCTTGTGTCGATCCCGGCATTGGCCAGAAACCGCAGCCCGCTCTGGTCGGCGGCGTTTTCCTCGGCCCGGGTATGAGCGAAGAAGAGGCGCTGCGCGGTGGTCTGCGCGCCCAGGGCGGCATAGCCCGCAGCCTCGCCGCCGCCCGCGGCCACCGCTGCTGCCGCGGCCAGGATCGCGCCGATACCCGCGGCCGTCTTGGCATTGCGCAGGTTGATGACGCGGCGCGTCAGGTGCCCGTTGGCGATATGCGCCGCCTCGTGCGCCAGCACGTATTGCAGCATCTCGGGGGTTTTCATCTTCTGGATGAGGCCCGAATTGAGAAAGATATGGTTGCGGTCCACGACAAAGGCATTGAGCCGCCCGTCATCCACAACCAGGATGTCGATCCCCGCAGAACCCAGCCCGGCGGCGCGCAGAACCGGCGCGGCCAGCTGTTTCAGCGAATACTCGATATCCGGGTCGCGCAGCAATGTCAGCGCGCGGCCCGGTTGGGCCAGCATCAGTGAGAGCACCGCGCCCATCAGGATGATCCGAATAAGATGCATTGACGTCGCCTTGCTTTCCAAGTGAAACCCGGGATGTGACAGGTGTAGTCTAGGGGCAAGATCATGCGAAACTCAACCCGATCCGGTGTCGATCCCTTTATCGTGATGGACGTGATGGAGGCCGCGCGCCGCGCCGAGGCGGCCGGCCGTCACATCATCCACATGGAAGTGGGTCAACCCGGCACGCCCGCACCGCAAGGCGCGCGCGATGCGCTGGCCCGTGCCATGCAGACCGATGCCATGGGCTACACGGTAGCACTTGGCCTGCCGGCGCTGCGCGCGCGGATCGCGCAACTTTACGGCGAATGGTACGATGTCGACCTGTCGCCGGAGCGCGTCGTGGTCACGCCGGGCTCTTCGGGGGCCTTCATTCTCGCGTTCACGGCACTCTTCGATACCGGCGCGCGGGTGGGTATCGGGGCGCCGGGCTATCCCAGTTACCGCCAGATCCTGCGCGCGCTGGACCTGTGCCCGGTGGATATCGAAACGGCGGCGGAAAATCGCCTGCAGCCGGTGCCGCCCGATCTGGGGGGGCTGAACCTGCAGGGGCTGATGGTGGCCAGCCCGGCGAATCCGTCCGGCACGATGCTGGATCGCGCGGCCCTTGGCGCGCTGATGGGGGCGGCGGCGGATCAGGGCGCCAGTTTCATCAGCGACGAGATTTATCACGG
>JANSYB010000714.1 GCA_024742655.1 Paracoccaceae bacterium
CCCACCCGCGCCTTCGGCTATGAAAGGGAAATCGCATGAAACCTGCCCTGCCCCCGTCCGACAAGGCGCTCGTGCCCTTTGTCAGTGTCGAGAACATGCTGCGCTTTATCCATCACACCGGGATCGAGACGATGCTGCGCGATCTGGCCGATTATATCGAGGCCGATTTCCTGCGGTGGGAAAGTTTCGACAAGACCCCGCGCGTGGCCAGCCATTCCGACGTGGGCGTGATCGAACTGATGCCCACCTCGGACGGCGAATCCTACGGCTTCAAATACGTCAACGGCCATCCCGGCAATACGCGCACCGGCCTGCAAACGGTCACCGCCTTCGGCCTTCTGGCAGATGTGCACAGCGGCTATCCCGTGCTGCTGACGGAAATGACCGTGCTGACGGCGATGCGCACGGCGGCCATGTCCGCCCTTGCCGCACGCCACCTTGCGCCAAGGGGCGCGCGCTGCATGGCGATGATCGGCAATGGCGCGCAATCGGAATTTCAAAGCATTGCGATGCAGGCGATCTGCGGGATCGAAGAGGTACGTTTGTACGACACCGACCCCGCGGCCACGGCCAAGGCCGCGCGCAACCTGTCCCATTCGGGCCTGCACATGACATCCTGCACCAGTGCCGAAGAAGCCATGGAAGGCGCACAGATCATCACCACCTGCACCGCCGACAAGCAATACGCCACCATCCTGACCGACAACATGATCGGCAGCGGCGTGCATATCAACGCCATCGGCGGCGACTGCCCCGGCAAGACCGAACTGGCCCCCGCGATCCTGCAGCGCAGCGACATTTTCGTGGAATATCCCGAACAGACCCGCATCGAGGGCGAGATCCAGCAACTCGCCCCCGATCATCCGGTGACGGAGCTTTGGCAGGTCTTTGCCGGTACTGCCAAGGGCCGGACAAGCGAGGCGCAGATCACGCTTTTCGACAGTGTCGGCTTCGCCATCGAGGATTTCAGCGCCCTGCGTTACATGCGCGACCACATCACCGGCACGCCCTTTTTCACGCTGCTGGACCTGCTGGCCGACCCGGACGATCCGCGCGATCTTTACGGGATGCTGTTGCGCGCGGCCCCGTCGGACTGACCCGCGTCATGACTATGCCCCGGGCCGGGACACTCGGGAACAACACACCCGGCCCGGGGGATCGCCGGCGCTTAGCCGCCGATCGAAACCGGGATCAGCCCCTTTTCCTGCCCGGTCACCATCTCACTGTCATCCAATGCCCCGTCCTTGTTCGCATCCATCACGGAAAACACATCCGCCGTGATCTGCGGAAAAACGGCCTGTACCTCGCCCAGTGTCATGTAGCCGTCACCGTTGCGGTCCACCTCGATCGTGCCTTCCTCTGCGGGAACCGGGCCGCCAAGGCCCAGCCAGATCACGATGCCGATGGTCAAACCCTGTCGCATGCTCTGCCTCCATCCTGTTGGTCCCGTTTGCCGGGACACGGGAACAGGATGCCGCACCGCGGCCCGCGCGACATCTCTCGACTGCAGGGGCCGCATCCACGCGCGATGGCCTGCCGATCCGGTCGACCTGCGACGGCGGACCACTGCCCATGGCAGGCAGGTCCCCGCGCATCGGCGGGTATTGGCCCGCACAACGGTCAGCGTTTGCG
>JANSYB010000537.1 GCA_024742655.1 Paracoccaceae bacterium
ACCGCACAGAAAGCTGAAAGAACCAGGCAGGTGCCGCACAGGACGACCCGCGGAAGAATAGGCGTATTGGTCATGGAATTTACCTCTTTTCGAAAGTCTACACCCTTGTGTCGTGTGCAAGCCCCGCAGGGTTCATTTTCCGGGACAGGTTTCGGGCGGCGTGCCGTTTCGCGGGCCAGGCGCGCATCCCCAGACCAAGCCAGTTTTTCGCGCCGCAGAGATTGACCCTGTGCCTGAGATAACGCAACTATCCCTTATATCTGATTGCTGTTGATATTCGCACATACTGCACAGGGGCCTTATGATGGACAGCTGGGATGAAGTACGCACCGCTTTTCACGTGGCACGGGTCGGTACGGTCAGCGGGGCCGCAGAGGTTCTGGGTGTCCACCACGCCACGGTGATCCGCCATATCGACGCACTCGAGGAGCGTCTGGGCGTGAAGCTGTTCCAGCGCCATGCGCGCGGATACACCACGACCGAGGCCGGCGACGACCTGCTGCGCGTGGCACAGGCCACCGACGATCAATTCAGCCAGTTGTCGGGGCGCCTGAAGGGGCGCGGCAATGATGTCTCGGGCGAGTTGGTGATCACCTCGCTCGGCGGGTTCAGTCACCTCATGGTGCCCGTTCTGACCGAGTTTCAGCATCAGTATCCCGACCTGATCGTGCGCTACCTGACAGGTGAACGCCTGTTCCGTCTGGAATATGGCGAGGCCCATGTCGCCATCCGCGCCGGCAGCCCGCCCGATCAGCCGGACAATGTGGTGCAACCTTTTTTCAAGCAGGCCCACACGCTCTATGCCAGTGACGCCTATATCGCGCGCTACGGCCTGCCCGGATCCGAGGCGGAATTTGCCCAGCACTATTTCGTCGGGGCGGACGACCCCAAGAACCGCGCGCCGTTCAATCAATGGCTGCGTGATACCGCGCCGGTCGAGCGGATCACCTTTCGCAGCCAGGATGTGCATGCCCAGAGACGCGCCATCATGGACGGGGCCGGTATCGGGTTCCTCAGTTGCGTTCTGGCGCGTGATATCGGTGGCCTGACAGAGGTCATGCCCCCCCGCGATGAATGGGCCGCGCCACTCTGGATCGTCACCCATATGGACCTGCACCGCACGACCAAGGTGCAGGCCTTCCTCGGCTTCTTGAAAGAGCGCGCGAAGGCGTGGGAGCTTGCATGACCGACGCGCAGCGCGGCCATGCCGCCATGCTGGCCTTTTCGGGATTGATCGCGGGCTCTTTCGCGCTTGGCTCGATGGCCGCGCCGCATATCGCACCGACCACGCTGAACGCGGTCCGCTTTGTGCTGGCCTCGGTGATCGTGGGCATCACCGCGATGATGACGGTCGGAATTCCCCGCGCTGCCTTTGCCGCGCCGTGGCGCTACCTTTTGCTGGGCGGGTCGATGGGTCTTTACTTCGTGCTGATGTTCGAGGGGTTGAAAACCGCCGCCCCCGTCAGTGCCGCGGCCGTGTTCACCCTGACGCCGATCGTGTCTGGCGTGTTCGGCTACCTGCTGCTGCGGCAGGTGACGACACGGCGAATGGCGCTGGCCCTTGCCGTGGGGGCTGTCGGGGCGCTCTGGGTGATCTTTCGCGCCGACTGGTCCGCCTTTCGTGCCTTCGAGGTGGGCCGGGGTGAGATGATTTATTTCTGGGGCTGCATCGCGCATGCCTTCTACACCCCTCTGGTGCGCAAACTGAACCGCGGCGAGCGCCCGATCGTCTTTTCATTCGGCGCCATGGTGGGTGCGGCGGCGCTGGTGACACTGGCCGGTTGGGGCGACCTGCGGGCGACGGATTGGTCCGCCCTGCCGCCGATCGTCTGGATCACGATCGTCTACACGGCGGTTTTCGCCACTGCGATGACCTTCGTGTTGTTGCAATACGCCTCGCTCAGGCTGCCCAGCGCCAAGGTCATGGCCTACACCTATATCACACCCACATGGGTGATCTGCTGGCAGGCCGCGCTTGGTCATGGCCTGCCGCCATGGCTGGTTCTGGTCGGTGTCGCGCTGATCGTGGTGGCGCTGCTGCTTTTGCTCAAGGACGGGCACCCGGCCTGAGCGGCCTTACAGGAACCCATGCGCCTCGAGCTTGCGCAGGAGCCGCCGGTAGTCCAGCGGCGGGCGGTCAGTTGGCACCTCTTCGCCCTCTTCGGGACGGATCAGCGGGTTGATCGTCGTCAACTCGACATCGGCAAAGGCCCGGATCTGGTCGGCCAGCGCATCGAAGGCTGCCTGCCGCCAGCGGCGCTGGATCAGGCCCACGCGCGTGCCCGGTCGCATCACGAAGGGCGCAAGGTGAAAGGCCGATCCATCGGTTCCGACGATCGTGTCCGCCGCCATGTAACAGCCGCATTGCTCGGATATGCTATGCCGTTGCGGATGAAAGATCGTGTATCCCGCCTTGCTCATCAGCTTCTCGATCCGTTCCTCCTGATCCACCATCTGGGCCGCGTGCTTGAGGCGTGACCGCGACACGTAGATCTTGTCAGGACCATCCGGGGCAATCCGGCTTTCCAGCCTGTCGCGTATGAACCGC
>JANSYB010000346.1 GCA_024742655.1 Paracoccaceae bacterium
CGCGATCTCATAGGCCAGCTCGCCCGAGAACGAGATCCGGAACAGCCGCGCCGGCATGCCCCCACAAACGGTGACCTTGCCACAACCCATGAACGGGAATGCCTCGTTCGACAGATCGTGTTCGGCATCCACGACCTTGCGTAGCAGGCTGCGCGAGTTGGGGCCGGCCACGGCGAACTGCGCCCAGCCATCGGTTGTGGAAATCAGGTGCACGTCCATGTTGGGCCACAGGCATTGCCGCGCGAATTCCAGGCGGCGGAAGACCAGCACCGCATTGGCGGTGGTGGTTGTCATCACATAATGATCCTCGCCCATCCGCGCGGTGGTGCCGTCATCGTAACAGATCCCGTCCTCGCGCAGCATCAGGCCATACCGCACCTTGCCCACTGGCAGGGTGGAGAAGGTGTTGGAATAGACCTTGTCGAGGAACGCACCGGCATCCTTGCCCTGGATGTCGATCTTGCCAAGGGTGGTCACGTCGCAGATGCCCACGGACTCGCGCGTCATCTTGGCCTCGCGGTCGACACTGTCGCGCCAGCCCTTTTCGCCATCGCGCGTGTACCATTCCGCACGCAGCCAGTTGCCGACCGTGACAAAGCTCGCCCCGTTCTCCTCGGCCCACTTGTGGCTGGGCGTCAGACGGTAGGGGCGGAAATCCTTGCCGCGCGCCCGGCCGGCCAGCGCGCCCATGGGCACCGGGGTATAGGGCGGGCGGAAGATGGTCGTTCCGACCTCGGGGATGGTTTTTCCAGCGGCCTCGGCCAGGATCGCCAGACCGGCGATGTTCGAGGTCTTGCCCTGATCCGTGGCCATGCCCATCGTCGTGTACCGCTTGAGCAGTTCGACCGAGCGGAAGCCCTCGGTACTGGCCAGCTTCACGTCCTTGACGGTAACATCGTTCTGAAGATCGACCCAGGCCCGTTTCCGGCTGTCTTTCACATGCCAGAAGGCAGCGCAGTCGCGCGGTTCATCCTCGGCTTTCGGCAGATCGACGGAGGCGACATCAAGGCCAAGACCCTCCAGCTGGGCGGTGGCCTGTGCCTGACCCTCGGCCAGGGCGGCGGCCAGCGTCATGGCCCCGTTCCCGGCGCCGGCGACGGCCATACCGACAGGCAATTCGCCACCGGGGACAAAGGCCGACAGGTCGTCGCGCCATTCCGGTCGCCCGCGCTGATGGCAGGTCAGATGTACGTTGGGATTCCATCCACCCGAAACGGCAAGCATATCCACCGGGATCACCTTGCCGCTGGTCAGGGTGATGGATTTGAGGCCTTTGCGGCCGACCGTGTCCATAACTGCTTCGCCGCGATAATGCCGCGCGCCCGGCACGTCGCACACGGCATCCTTGTCGCGGCTGTCGATGATGGCGACGACATGCACGCCCTTGCGCGCCATGTCGGCCGCGGTGCGCCAGCCGTCATCGTTGTTGGTAAAGACGGCAACCTCGTGCCCCGGCGTCACGCCGAACCTGTTCACATATGTCCGCACGGCCCCGGCCAGCATGACGCCCGGGCGATCATTGTTGCCAAAAGCGATCGGGCGCTCGGTTGCGCCGGCGGCCAGAACGGCCCGCTTGGAATAGATGCGCCACAAAACCTGACGCGGTTTGCCGCCACTGTCGGCAAGGTGGTCGGTACAGCGTTCCAGCGCGCCATAGGTGCCGTGGTCATAGGCACCGTAGACGGTCGTACGGGTCATCACGCGCACGTTGTCCATCGCCGACAGTTCGGCAACCGTGCGTGCGGCCCAGTCGGCCCCGGCCATGCCGTCCACCTCGAGCGTTTCGGCGTTGAGCCGCCCACCGGGCAGGAAATCCTCGTCGGCCAGGATAACGCGCGCGCCGCTGCGTGCCGCCGTCAGCGCCGCCATCAGGCCCGCGGGCCCGGCGCCGATCACCAGAAGGTCACAATGCACAAAGCCCTTGTCGTACTTGTCAGGGTCTTCCTGCATCGACAGCCGGCCAAGACCGGCGGCAGAGCGGATGATCGGCTCATATACCTTTTCCCAGAAGGCTTTCGGCCACATGAACGTCTTGTAGTAGAAACCGGCCGACAGAAAGGGCGACACCAGGTCGTTCACCGCCAGCAGGTCATACTCCAGCGATCCGCGATGGTTTTGGGACGTGGCGTAAAGCCGGTCGAAAAGCTCAACCACCGTCGCGCGGGTGTTGGGCTCCTGGTGGGCGCCCTTGCGCAGTTGCACCAGTGCGTTCGGCTCCTCGGATCCGGCGGTAAAGATCCCGCGCGGCCGATGATACTTGAACGAACGCCCGACCAGCGTTTGCCCGTTGGCCAGCAGGGCCGAGGCCAGCGTATCGCCCGCGTGGCCACTCATCCACTGTTCGTTGAATTGGAACTTGAAGGTCTGCGAGCGGTCGATCAGGCCGCCTGTGATACGGTTCGGCTGGCTCATTTGTCACGTCCCCGGCTGCGGGCCACGTCGCGGGCCATCTCGACTTTGGTGATCTCGTGGGTCAGCGTGTTGCGCGTCACCACCAGCCAGGACCGGTCGCCCTGCTCGTGGTACCACAATTCCTGATGTTCGCCGGCGGGGTTGTCTCGCAGGTAGCCATATTCGTGGAACTGCTCCATCGCGTTCTCGGCTTTCCAGTCGGGCCGGTCGATCAGGCTCGCATCGCCCAGATAGATGAATTCGGCGGCATCCCGGGGGCCAAGAAGCGGGTGATTGATGATCATGCTCTGTCCCTCCTCAATGCAGGTTGGGCTGGTTGCCCACGCCCTTTTCGTCGATCAGATTGCCCGTCATGAACCGGTCGAGGCGCATCTGCGTGGCTGTCGGGTGCGGTTCGTCCTTGGCCAAGAGATGGGCATAACAGAAGCCCGACGCCGGCGTGGCCTTGAACCCGCCGTAGCACCAGCCACCGTTGAAATAGAGGCCGTCGATATGCGTCTTGTCGATAAAGGGCGAGCCGTCCATCGACATGTCCATCACGCCGCCCCAACTGCGCAGCAGGCGGGCGCGCCCGATCATCGGCATGATCGCCATGCCGCCCTCGGCGACGTCCTCGACCACCGGCAGGTTGCCGCGCTGCGCGTAAGTATTGTAGCCATCGATGTCGCCACCGAAGACCAGACCGCCCTTGTCGGACTGGCTGACGTAAAAATGGCCGGCTCCGAAGGTGATCACCCCAGGGAGAACAGGTTTCAGACCCTCGGAGACGAAAGCCTGCAAGACGTGGCTTTCGATCGGCAGGCGCATACCTGCCTTGGCCATGACCCGACCCGACGACCCGGCCACGCAAACTGCGACCTTCTTGGCCCGGATGGCGCCGCGCGTCGTGTCCACGCCGCGGCAGACACCGTTCTGGATGTCAAAGCCCGTGACCTCGCAATTCTGGATGACATCGACCCCGCGGCTGTCCGCGCCGCGCGCATAGCCCCAGGCGACGGCATCGTGGCGTGCCGTGCCACCGCGCCGCTGGAACAACCCGCCCTTGATCGGGAAACGGGCATTGTCGAAATCGAGAAACGGCAATTCTTCACGCAGCTGCGCGGCATCTGCCAGTTCCGCATCCGCACCGGCAAGGAACATCGCGTTGCCGCGCCGCACGAACGAATCGCGCTGCCCGTCCGTATGAAAGAGGTTCAGGATCGAGCGTTGCGACACCATCGAGTTGTAGTTGGTGTCCTGCTCGAGGTTCTCCCACAGTTTCATGCTGAGCTCGTAGAACGGCTCATTCCCCGGAAGGAGGTAGTTGGAGCGGATAATCGTGGTGTTCCGCCCGATATTTCCGGACCCGAGCCATCCCTTCTCAAGAACGGCCACGTTGCGAAAGCCGAATTCCTTGGACAGGTAATAGGCCGTCGCCAGACCATGCCCGCCACCGCCGACGATGACGATATCGTATTCCGGCTTCGGGTCGGGTTCGCGCCACGCGCGCGTCCAGCCCTTGTTGCCGGTCAGGCCCTCTTTGAATATCCTGAAAGCATTGTATCGCATTGGCGGAATCCCCGGGTATTTGAACACCAGCATCGCTGGTCCG
>JANSYB010000618.1 GCA_024742655.1 Paracoccaceae bacterium
CCGCGCCGCGGCTGGTTCCGCCGGCCCGAGGCCAGAACGCCGCCTGAACCGGCGCGGCAGGAATAGCGCGAGAGGGGCGGTCAGCCGCGGTCGAACAGGATGAACGCCACCCCGGCAATGACGATTGCCCCGCCGATCATCACCTGAGGGCTCAGCCGTTCTCCCAGGAACAGAAAGCCACCCAAAACAGCAAAGACCGGCAAGAGCAGGAGAAACGGCGCAACCAGGCTGACCGGGTTGCGTCGAACCAAAGTGTACCAGATGCCGTACCCAACGGCTGTCATGATCAGCCCGAGATAAAGCACCGCCCCCCAGACGACCCAGTCCGCGTCGATGATCGCCTGCCAATGACCCGTTTCAATGGCAAAGGACATCACGAACAGTTGCGGAGCGGCCATGACGGCAACCCAGGCCGTGACGGTCAGCCCATCGATGTCCTGAAGGTTCCGGATCATCGCCTGCCCGACGGCCCAGGTGGCCGCGCCGCCGATGACCAGCAGAACCGATCCCCAGGCTGCAGATATCGTGGGCTCCCCGGCGATCTGGTAGACGCCGAAAAAGGCCAGCGCGATGCCCGCCCATTTACGCCAGCCCGGTTTTTCGTTCAGCGCCAGCATCCCGATCAGCGTGAGGAACGGCACCTCAAGCTGGATGATCAGGGCCGCGGCGCCGGCATCCAGCCCCTTCAGGCCGGTATAGGTCAGGCTGTATTGCAGCGCGGCCGAGGTCAGCGCGATGAGGAACAGTATCCGCAGATGCGCCACGGGTGGGCGCACGAACCACACCAGCGCCAAGGCTGTTACCGAAAAACGCAGCGCCATCAGAAGTATGGGCGGAAAATGCGCGATCGCCGCCTTGGCAAAGACCAGCCCCATCCCCCAAAGCAGGGCGACCGCCACGCCGAGTGCGATGTCCACGGGGCCAAGCCGGGCGGGAAGGGGAGACGCCAATGCCATGCCCGAGGGGGCCACGGCGCCGTCCGGCTTGCTGTCCTGTTTGCGACATGGTTACAGAACGAATAGTCCCGAACGGACCAGCAGAGAGGTTATCGCGTGCTCGTTGTCATCGGCCTGATCGTGGCTTTTATCCTGGTAGTGCTTTTTTCGAACAGACGCACGCGGGTCTGTCGCTGGCGCGCGGATCGGCGCGGCGATCTGCCCGGACGCAGGAAGTATAGATGCGCGGCCTGCGGGGCCGAGGCCTTTACAATGACCGGCAAACCACCTTTGGATTGTCTGGCCGACCAGACCCGTTCGTGAGGAGCCAATGACCGAACCTGCCGACGCCGCTGCCCGCCGAGCCGTTGAACCGGTGATCTGTTATCCCAACGAGACCTTGCCGGTGCCCGATCTGCCACTCTACCGTGCGGCGCGGACCGGCGCCCGGAAAGTATCGCAGATCAGGGTGCCCCCCCGTGAGGCCGCGACCTTCAGGGTCAGCGCAGGTCAGGTGTTTCGCATCTCCAGCATAGAGGGGCCGCAGGTCGGTGATCTGAACCTTTGGAACGCACATGACCTGTCGGAGCGGTTCTATTCCGGCAAATCCCGCGCATTGCACGGCACGCACCTGACCACCGGAGAGCGGATGTGGTCCAGCTTTCCGTACCTGCGGCCCATGGCGACGATCCTGGAGGATACCCTGAACTGGTATGGGATGGATGCGTATGGCGGGTCGGTCCATGACGTGATCGGCACGCGGTGCGACCCCTATACCGGCAACCTGCTGGCCGGGTCGCAGTATCACCATTGCTGCCATTCCAACCTGACGCGCGCCTTGGCGGATGAGTTGGGCGTTTCAGTGCAAGAGGCCGAGCCACATGTGCATGACGTTCTCAACGTGTTCATGTGCACCGGCTTTACCCGCGACACGGGCCAGTATTTCATGAAGGCCAGCCCCGTGCGGCCCGGCGATTACATCGAGTTTTTCGCCGAGATTGACCTGCTGGGCGCGCTCAGCGCCTGTCCGGGTGGCGATTGTTCGGCCGAGCATTCCAGCGACATGGCGATGTGTCATCCCCTTTTGGTCGAGGTGTTCGCCCCAAGGGATGGGGTCTTGGGCAATTGGCAAAGCCCGCCGGTCAACGGATATGACGGCAGTCATGGGCG
>JANSYB010000310.1 GCA_024742655.1 Paracoccaceae bacterium
CCAGCGATTTCAGGCCCGCGTGTCACCGAAGGGGAGAGAGATGAAAGACATCCTGCAGGAACTCGAAAGCCGCCGTGGCGAGGCCCGCCTGGGCGGCGGAGAGCGCCGGATCGAGGCGCAGCATTCCAAGGGCAAGCTGACTGCGCGCGAGCGCATCGACCTGCTGCTGGACGAGGACAGTTTCGAAGAGTTCGACATGTTCGTGGCCCACCGCTGCATCGATTTCGGGATGGAAAAGAACCGCCCCTATGGCGATGGCGTCGTGACCGGCTGGGGCACGATCAACGGCCGGCAGGTCTATGTCTTCAGCCAGGATTTTACGGTTCTGGGCGGCTCGGTCAGTGCCACGCATGCGCAAAAGATCTGCAAGATCATGGATATGGCCATGCAGAACGGCGCGCCCGTGATCGGCATCAACGATTCGGGCGGCGCGCGTATCCAGGAAGGGGTCGACAGCCTTGCGGGCTATGGCGAGGTCTTTCAACGCAACATCGAGGCCTCGGGCGTTGTCCCGCAGATCAGCGTGATCACCGGGCCCTGTGCGGGTGGCGCGGTCTATTCGCCCGCGATGACCGATTTCATCTTCATGGTGCGTGACAGCTCCTACATGTTCGTCACCGGCCCGGATGTGGTCAAGACCGTGACCAACGAACAGGTCACCGCTGAGGAACTGGGCGGGGCCTCGACCCATACCCGCAAAAGTTCGGTCGCCGATGGCGCCTTCGAAAACGACGTCGAGGCGATGGCCGAGGTGCGCCGACTGGTGGATTTCCTGCCACTCAACAACCAGCAGCCGGTGCCGGTGCGCCCGTTCTTCGACGACGTGGACCGATCCGAGCCGAGCCTGGATACGCTGGTGCCCGACAACCCCAACATGCCCTATGACATGAAGGAGTTGATCACCAAGGTCGCGGACGAGGGGGATTTCTATGAAATCCAGGAGGATTTCGCCAAGAACATCATCACCGGCTTCATCCGTCTGGAGGGGCGCAGCGTGGGTGTTGTGGCCAACCAGCCGATGGTGCTGGCGGGCTGTCTCGATATCGACAGCTCCCGCAAGGCCGCGCGCTTCGTGCGGTTCTGCGATTGCTTCGATATCCCGATCCTGACCCTTGTGGATGTGCCCGGCTTCCTGCCCGGCACCAGCCAGGAACATGACGGGGTGATCAAGCACGGCGCGAAGCTGCTCTTTGCCTATGGCGAGGCGACGGTGCCCAAGGTGACGCTGATCACCCGCAAGGCCTATGGCGGCGCCTACGTGGTGATGAGTTCCAAGCATCTGCGCGGCGATATCAACTATGCCTGGCCCACCTCGGAAATCGCCGTGATGGGGGCCAAGGGCGCGACCGAGATCATTCACCGTGCCGATCTCAACGATCCGGAAAAACTGGCCCGGCATACCGCGGATTACGAGGAGCGCTTCGCCAACCCGTTCGTGGCGGCCGAACGCGGCTTCATCGACGAGGTGATCCAGCCGCGCAGCACCCGGAAGCGCGTCAGCCGCGCCTTTGCCGCGCTGCGCAACAAGCGGCGCAAGATGCCGTGGAAAAAGCACGACAACATTCCGCTGTGAGCAAGGGTTGGGTCTGACGGGATCGGCGGGTTGAACCCCGCCCTACGGAGAGTGCCATGAGGCGGCTTTGGGAAAATCAGGCGGTCTGGAATGCCGATACCGGGGATCACGGTCGTGAGGCTGCCCCGGAATGAGCCGTGCGCGTTGGCATATCCTGCGCGAGGCGGGGGCTGTCTGCGTGGCGCGGCGGGTGCCGGTGCGCTTCGATATCGCCGCCGAAACCGTGTTGCCGCGCGTGGGTAAGCTGCGACTGGCGCATCAGGTGCGGCAGGATATCTGGCGGGCGCTGCGGCGACTGCGCGGCTTTGCGCCGGCGGTGAAGGTCAGCGAACGGGCCGACGGCCTGCATGTGCGGGCGGGCGGGCAGGTGGATGGGGCCATCCCCGTTGCGCGCGCAGAGGCCGTTCTGGCGCGAGTTCTGGCCGATCCGGACAATCGGGCCCGTTGGGTTCGGTGGGCGCAATGAGCCACGCCCCGGCATATCTGCTGGCCGCCCTCTGGGCGCTGCCGGCCCTGGCGCAGGACGACGCGAAGGAGGAGCGCGTCGTCCTGCCATCGGGCCTTGAGGCGGAGTTGCAGGAAATGCTTTGGGACCGCCCGGGCGGCGGTCTGGTTTACCGGTTCCGTTTTGTCGCGCCCGCGTTCGAGGACGCGCAGGATCTCGACAGCGTGTCGGCCGATCTGGAGTATCTCTGCAATGCCTACGCCCTGCCGCGCGTGGCCAATACAGGGCCGGAACCGCACCGCATCATCGTGTCGCTGGCCGACAAGCCGTCGGAGTTCGGGCAGTTCGATCCGTCCGTCACACAGGTTTTCGAGGCCTATTCGGTCGGCAACGGCGCCTGTATCTGGGAGATGTTTTAATGCCTACACAACATCTTGCGGATCAAACCTCATGCAAGGGCCGGTTTGAGGCTTTGCCGCCACATAAGCGGGGCTTTGCGCATGGCGCATATCAATTTTGCGGCGAGTTCGCTATGCTGTTAACTGGTTGCACCACAGTAACCCATACCTCGCAAGAGGGGCAGGTGGGGCGTTTTGCGCGTCATTTGCCCATGTACAGAGACAGGAGACACATATGTCGAACAGCGTTAAGAGCCTTCTGGCCCTCAGCCTGGTTGCTTTCGTGGCAGCATGCGGTGGGCAGCAGGAAGAAGAATTCGTCGTGGTCGAGCCCGAGCCGATCTCGGTCGAGCCGGCCTACACCGGCAAGTACAAGTAACTTCGGTTGCTCTTCGGCAGGACGGGTTTTCGGGCCCGTCCTGACCGGCCCTGCCGCGCGCCCCGATGATCCGGGGGGTGCACCATGCTGAAGCATCGCGGCTTTCCCGGGCGTCTTCCGGGCTCGGATTTCCAGTTCACCATTCGACGCGCCAACCCCAAGGGGGCCACGCCGATCACCCGGCGAGAGCGGTTCCGTGACCGCAGACCGGCTGACCGGCGCGCCGACACGGCCTTTGTGCGCGCCTTGTGGGAGCAGTTCGGCGATCAGCCCTTCGAGCGCGGCAATCTGGATGCCGGTCGGCTGAGTTGGCTGTTCGGGCGCGAGGTTCTGCCTGCGGAAGACCCGTTCGATCCGGCCAGTTACGAGGCGCTGCTGATTCTGGATGTGCGGGCCGCGCAAGCCGCCTTTCCCGATGCGTTCGACGAGGATTTCGGATGATGGGTGCGGCGCCGGTCCTGAAAACAGGCATGAAATTGCCAGCCGTCTGCGGATTTACGCAAAATACAGCCGATGCGGGAGTGGTCGGGCCGTACACCTTTGCGTGCCGCCGGTTCCCATGCAAGTCTGAACCTGTAGTGGCGGCCTACCCCCAATGGGCCGAGACGCATAGTCTAATCCGTTACCCTTCCCCTGAAAGGCGGTCCTGCACATGGTTGTGCAGGCCGCCTCTTTTTCCCGTGATATCAAGGCCGTGTCTTTTTCGGCGGCGTCCCGCCTGTTTTGGCGGGCTGTCGAACAGCGGCTTTGACGCGGCGGCCGGTTTGTCGTTCAGTCCGCGGAATGATTCAATTTACAATCGAGGCGGAACATCATGCGAGCACGTCTTTCCACTCTACTCTGCGTTGTCAGCCTGGGCGCACTTTCGGCCTGCGGTGACACCTTGCCCGAGCAGGCGCTTATCGGGGCCGGGGCCGGTGCGGCAACAGCGGCCGTGGTCAGCGGCTCGCTTGCCACGGGCGCCGTTGTGGGCGCGGCGGGCAACGTCGCCTTCTGCCAGGCTTATCCGGCGCGCTGCTGAGGCGCTATCGAACGTATCCGTTGATGCACGAAAGAGACACCGGGGAGCCGCAAGTGCGGTTTCCCATTTTCGTTTGCGCACGAAAGGCGTAGAAGGGCCTTGTCACCTGGGGACGTCCATTCAACGAGGCGTCGAAAATGATAAAGGCAGGAAGAGCAGTCATGATATTGGCCCTGTTGGGTGCGTGCAGCGCGCCCGAGGTGTCCAGCCGCATGTCCTTCGACATGTATTCAGTGACTCCGCTGACCGACTAACCGCTCTGGCAGGCGCGTTCCGCCTGCCGGGCACCGATAGACACGCCAAAACGGCGCAGACCCTGCCTTCGGGCGGGCTCTGCGCCGTTTTGCTTTCCGACACCAAAGAGGGACGCCAGAGATGTTCAAGAAAATCCTGATCGCCAACCGCGGCGAGATCGCCTGCCGGGTCATCAAGACCGCCCGCAAGATGGGCATCGCCACGGTGGCGATCTATTCGGATGCCGATCGCAACGCGCTGCATGTGAAGATGGCCGA
>JANSYB010000594.1 GCA_024742655.1 Paracoccaceae bacterium
CGCCATCGCAGCAGCCGACAGCGCCAAGGCGATGATGGAGGCGGCGAAAGCGGATTTCCCCGACGGCATGGCCTACGAAATCGTCTCGGACAGTTCCACCTTCGTCAAGGAAAGCATCGCCGAGGTCGAGCACACGCTGATCGAGGCGTTCATTCTCGTGGTGCTCGTGGTGTTCATCTTCCTCGGCTCGCTGCGCGCCACGATCGTGCCGCTGATCGCCGTGCCGGTGGCGCTGGTGGGTACTTTCGCGGTGATGCTGGCGATGGGGTTCTCGCTCAACACCGTGTCGCTGCTGGCGCTGGTTCTGGCCATCGGGATCGTCGTGGACGATGCCATCGTCGTGGTCGAGGCGGTCGAGGCGAAGATGGAGCAGAACCCCGAAATGACACCCGCCGAGGCGGCCTCGGCGGCGATGTCGGAGATCACCGGCGCGATCCTCGCGATCACCATGGTGCTCTTGTCGGTCTTCGTGCCGGTCGCCTTCATTCCGGGCATCTCGGGGCAACTCTTTCAGCAATTCGCCGTCGCGGTATCGGTATCGATGGTGATCTCGGCGATCAACGCGTTGACGCTGTCACCCGCGCTCTGCGCGATCATCCTCAAGCCGCATCACGGGCCGAAGAAGGGGATCATGGGGGCCATCTCACGCGGAATCGACAAGGGGCGTGACGGTTACACCAGGATCGCCGGCGCCATCGCCAGGCGCGCCGTGCTGGGGCTGGCGCTGCTGATCGGGGCCTTCGCGCTCACCGGCGGGCTGTTCAAGGCGGTGCCCACCGGCTTCCTGCCCTCAGAGGATCAGGGGTCCTTCATCGTCGAGACGCGCCTGCCCGAGGCAGCCTCGGTCAACCGCACGCTCGTGGCGCAGCGCGAGGTCGAAGAGATCCTGCTGGGCCTGCCGGGGGTGGACTCGGTCACCTCGGTGGCGGGCTTCTCGCTGCTCGATGGCATCACCAAGTCCAACGCCGCCTTCGCACTGGTCTCGATGCAGGAATTCGCAGAGCGGACCACGGAGGAAACCAGCGTTTTCAATGCGATCAACCAGGCCATGCGGCAGGGCGCGGCGATCCGCTCGGCGCAGATCATCGCCTTCAACCTGCCGCCCATCGCCGGGCTCGGCAGTGGATCGGGCTTCGAGATGCAGCTGCTCGACACGCAGGGGCGCACGCCGCAGGAGTTGGCCGAGACGGCGCGCGGGCTGTCCTTTGCCGCCAACGGCAACCCGGCGCTTTCGGGGGTCTACAGCACGTTCTCGGCCAACAGCCCGCAGCTTTTCCTCGAGATCGACCGCGAGCGGCTTTATGCGTTGGGCATTCCCGTGTCGGATGTCTTTGCCGCTCTGCAACCGACGCTCGGCTCGGCTTATATCAACGATTTCAACCTTTTTGGCCGGTCATGGCAGGTGCGCATGACCGCCGAGCCGGAGTATCGCGATGCGATCGACGATTTAGCACGCATCCAGGTGCGCAGCGCCTCCGGAGAGATGGTGCCGGTGGGTGCGTTTGCCCGGGCCGACTATATCACCGGACCGATGTCGCTCTCGCGCTACAACAATCAGCGCGCGGCCAAGGTCAGCGGCAATCCCGCGGAGGGGTTTTCGTCCGGCGCGGCGCTTTTCGCGATGGAAGAGGTGGCCGCGGCCAACCTGCCACCGGGCTATGACTTTGAATGGACCGGCACCGCGCTGCAGGAGAAGCAGGCGGCGGGGCAGACCACGGTGATCCTCGCCCTGGCGATGCTGTTCGCCTATCTGTTTCTTGTGGCTCTCTATGAGAGCTGGACGATCCCGGTGCCGGTGATGCTGTCGGTGGTGTTCGGCGTGGCGGGCGCGATCGCAGCGCTCTTGCTCGCCGGGCTGCCCTTCAACATCTATGCGCAGATCGGTTTGGTGGTGCTTCTGGCGCTGGCGGCAAAGAACGCCATTCTGATCGTGGAATTCGCCAAGGCGCGGCGCGAGGCGGGCGAGGAAATCCTGCAGGCCGCCATCTCCGGCGCGCATGCGCGGTTCCGGGCAGTGATGATGACCTCGTTTGCCTTCATCGCCGGACTGATCCCGCTGGTCACGGCCGAGGGCGCGTCGATGTTGTCGCGCCGCGCGGTAGGCACTGGTGTGGCGGGGGGTATGCTGGCGGCGGCGCTGGTGGGGATATTCGTGATCCCCGCGCTCTATGTCGTGTTCCAATCCTTGCGCGAGCGGGTCAA
>JANSYB010000615.1 GCA_024742655.1 Paracoccaceae bacterium
ATCAAGGTGAGCGCCGGCATTGGCCTGATTGCCCTCGTCGCGGCCTGTTCCAGCCCGGGTGCGAACGCGCTCAGCAACCCCAATTACTTCCTGGCCAAGGTGAACAAGAAGGCACAGGTGATGTCCGGTCAGTACAACCCGGCCGGATTTTCAAGTGCGCAAGTGAAATCGCTTGTCTCGAAGACGTGTAGAAACGGACAGATCGCCGCCTACAGCCAATCGGCCCAGTCCGGGCTGGTGGCGTTTTCCGCGACCTGCGGGGGCGGGTTCTCTCCGCGCTATTCGCTGGTGACCTTTGAAAAGACCGGCGCCAACAAGGTGCTTCTCGAGGCGACGGGATCGGATGGCGTGGGAAATATCATTTTCACGCAATTCGAAACGGAAATCGGTTCTGGCGGCGCGCGTGTGTCGGTGCCCGAGATGCAAAGTGCCGCAACCCCGGCCCCGGCGGAAACGGTCGAGGCCCCGGAAACGAAAACGGCCTCCGCACCGCGAAATACCTGCCGGAACTCGATCACCATCTACTGCAAGGACAACGCATCGGGCGGAATCCTTCCGAATGTGGATCCCGAAGCGAACTGACGGACCGGCGGTCTAGCCGATTTCCTCGACCAGTTCGGCCAACTGGCCCAACGTCTCGATCGCGCGGTAGCGGTCTTCGGCCTCGGGCGGGTGGGCCTGTTCCAGCTCCCATGTCAGATCATGAGGGATATAGACACCCCAGCCGCCGGCCTCGATCGCGGGCCGTACATCGGAACGCAGCGAATTGCCCGCCATCAGGGCCCGCCCGGCCCCGTCACCCTGCCGGGCGAAGATCTCTGTGTAGACGCTTGCAGTCTTGTGGCTGACGATCTCGACCCCGTCGAAGAGATCCCCCAGCCCCGATTGCGCGAGCTTGCGTTCCTGATCGAGCAGATCACCCTTGGTGATCAAGAGCACACGGTGGCTTGCGGCGATCTGCTCAACAGCCTCGCGGGCATGCGGCAAAAGCTCGATCGGGTGTTGCAGCATGTCCTGTCCTGCCGCGATGAGTTCAGCGATGACGCCGGCCGGAACCCGGGCCTCGGTCACCTCGATGGCCGTTTCGATCATCGACAGCACGAACCCCTTGATCCCGAAACCATAGTGGCCGAGGTTGCGTTTTTCGGCCGCGATCAGCCGTTCCATCAGATGGTCACCGGGCACGTGATCTTTCAACAAATCGGCGAATCGTTCCTGGGTCAGGCGAAAAAATCGTTCATTTTGCCAAAGCGTGTCATCGGCATCGAAAGCAATTGTCGTCAGATTCCGGATGCTGTGTGTCATCAACCTGAGTTCGCCCCTTTTCAGCCGGCACAGGGAGGTTATATAGACAAGTCACGAACCGCCACGTCAATCATGCCGCGCGAGAAACGATGCAGCATCACGTAAACATGTCCGGGTCCGAGGATGGGGATGACGGGGGGGACACCTCTGTCATCGTCGATACCAAACCCAAGACCAAGCGGCCACCTTTGTACAAGGTGTTGCTGCTGAACGACGACTATACGCCGATGGAATTCGTGGTTGCCGTGCTGGAGCGGTTTTTCGGCATGTCCCATGCGCAGGCCTTCGAGATCATGTTGACCGTGCACAAGAAGGGTGTCGCGGTCGTGGGCGTGTTCAGCCATGAAATCGCCGAAACCAAGGTCGCGCAGGTCATGGATTTCGCCCGCCGCCATCAGCATCCGCTGCAATGCACCATGGAAAAGGAATAGCGTGAGCACCGCTTCACGTCTGACGCTGGCCCTGACATCGGGGGAATTGGCCCTGCCGGAGGTTGGCCGCATCGCGGTTTTCGCGCCGCGCCGTGACACCGATCTGTCCGCCCTGCCGGTTGCACGGTGTCATGTAATCACCGGCTTTCGCCCGGATCACGACCATTTTGCGGCTCTTGGCCATGACTGTGCCATTGCGCCCGAAGGTCGCTATGCGGCCGCGATCGTTTTCGCCACGCGGGCCAAGCCACTGGCACAGGCGCTGATCGCGCAGGCCGCCGCGGTTACAGACGGGCCTGTGATCGTGGATGGCTTCAAGACCGATGGGATCGAATCCCTTCTCAAGGCGTGCCGTGGGCGCGTTTCGGTCAGCGCCCCGCTC
>JANSYB010000652.1 GCA_024742655.1 Paracoccaceae bacterium
GACTCTTCGAGAACGACCGAGCGAAAGGCGCCGGTGCGGCGCAAACGCTGCCCCGCGGTTTCCAGCGCCGCGGGCGAATAGACCTGCCCCGTGGGCAGGCCCGCAATGGCCCGGACACGGCCCGGTCGGACAGTGCTCTGGCCCTCTACGTTCAGGTTGCCGAAGCGCAGACGCGGCCCGGGGTCGATCCTGATCGCCGCATCGAGAGTCTTGCGCCGGTGATCCACGCTGATCGACTGATCCTCGATATCTGCCTTGGCATGGCCGGCGCGGCGCCAGCCGTCGCGCCCCTCTCGTGCGGCCTGCCCGATCAGCGTGGCCCGGGCGATCTGGCCTGTGGCGAACCCCTCGGGCAGCGTGGTTTCGCCGGTCAGCGGGCGCACCTCGGCGCGGCCGAAGGCAAAAGCCGGTCCCGGCCGGACCACCAGATCGACGCGGCCGATGCGTGACGGGGCCGCGATCGGCGATATGCTGTCGGCCTCGCGCCCGTCGATGCGGATGCTGACCACACCGCCGTAATATCCCGCCTCGTAGAGATACGCGACCATGCGCGCATAGTCGGCCCGCGCGGCCGCAACCACATCCTGCGCGGTTGCCTCTTCGTTTTGAACCGTTTCGACAACGAGGGAGGCCGCGCGCAGGCCATCGGTGAATGACGGGCTGGCCCCGGGGGCACGCAAACTGACGTCAACGGCCGCTGCCGGCCCGGCGCAGGCGAGCAGGATCAGCGCGCATAAACGGGCTGCGGTTTGTCGTGCTGAAAACACCCCCGGACCTCCGATCCTTATGGTGGCATTATCGGTTTTTTGCCCGGTAGGGACAATCGCAAAACGCGTGTTCCGCGCGTCTCAGGACCAGGCGAAGACCGGTTGATCGAAATGCGCCACGCGGGTGGACCGCGCGTGCAGCGCAATCTCGCGGAATTGAAACAGGATCGCCGCCGTCGGGGCGAACATGTAGTGCCCGAGCGTGGGAAAGAAAGCGGACATCACCGGCTCCGGGCCATGTGCGCTGAGCTCGAGATTCGGTATGTCCGGGCTGTTCAATTCGTCGAAGGTCAGGTGAAAGACCTGCGCCACCTCGGACGGATCGGGCGTCAGTGTGAGATCCGCGCCACCCCACGCGACATAGGGCGTGATGCAGAAGCCAGACCGCGTCGCATAGTCGTCCAGCTGTCCCAGGATACTGTCGGCGTTCAGGTGCAGGCCCAATTCCTCCCCGGTTTCGCGCAGGGCGGCCTCCATCGGCGTCTCATCCACCTCCAGCCGGCCGCCGGGCAGGGCATATTGCGCGCCGTGCCGGCGCATCTTGTCGGGGCGCAGCGTGACGATCACGCTGGCCTGCCCGGTTTCGGGATGAGGGGCCACGACAAGCGCGACCGCCGCCCGTCGCAGCCCGGCCGCGTCGTGGGCACGAACCTCGAAGGCCGACAGCCGGGAGAGCAGCGACGCGCGCAGATCGGGGTGAAACTCGTGCTGGGGCATCCGTTGCCTGTCCGTTGTTCCTGGCCCGGGCAGGGTCGCATGGCGTGGCGCGGTGTCAACAGCGCATTGCCGGGCTTTTCCCTGCGTTGCGCAGGCGATAAGAGGGGCGAATGATCCGGCTGACCACATTGCAAGAGTTGCAGGCGTTGTCCTTCGACACGATTATCGACGTGCGAAGCCCGTCGGAATTCGCCGAGGATCATCTGCCCGGGGCCATCAACCTGCCGGTTCTGAGCGATGCCGAGCGCGCGCAGGTCGGCACCATCTACAAGCAGGACTCGCCCTTTCGGGCGCGCAAGATCGGTGCGGCGCTGGTCTTTCGAAACGCCGCGGCGCATATCGAAACCGCGTTGGCCGACCGCGAGGGGGGCTGGCGCCCGCTGGTCTATTGCTGGCGCGGCGGTCAGCGGTCAGGTGCATTCGCGTGGATGCTGCGCGAGATCGGCTGGCGGGCCGAGACGATCCAGGGTGGATACAA
>JANSYB010000736.1 GCA_024742655.1 Paracoccaceae bacterium
AGGGGAACCGTGTCCCCACGGCTCCCCTTTCGGTTCAGATCGTGTCCTCTCGCGCGCTGATCATGCGACCAGCAACAGCCCCGCGCCTGCGTCCTGCGGCTGCTCACCGCTGTCGATGAACGGGATGATCGAGAAGGTCTGCCCGCCGCGCTGTTCTTCGTTCTGCACGGCGTTGACGCGCAGGTCGCCATCGGGCGTGTTGATCAGCAGTGACAGGTAGTCATTGCCCGTGCGGCTGCTTTTGGCCATCCACGCCGAGCCGACGCGGATCGGTGTGCCCCGGGGCGAGCTGACCTCGATCCGGTAATCGGGGTGGGTCTCCTCGGATTTGTAGCTGTTCTCGATCAGCATGAACTCCAGATCGAACATCATGTTGGCGATGTAGCCCGTGAAGGCGTTGTCGGCGTCCATGGCGGTGAGCTCGCCCGAGATCGAGCCGGATTTCATCAGGCCGTTCGAGACCAGCGGGATGATCTCGAACGCGCCGCTTTGGGCGGCGCGCGCTTCTTTCGTCTGTACCGCGTTGACCCGGAAAGGGCCGAGGCCGACATCGATCTGCATCGAGATATACGGGTTGCCGCTGGTCGTGCCGGTCTCGTTCCAGGCCGTGCCGATGCGCACCTTGCGGCCCGACTTGTTGATTGCCGTTACGTCAAAATCCGGGCTGCGTTCGGACATCTTGGCCCGTGCCTCGAGCTGGATGGCGATGTCAAAGCGCGTCGAATGGATCATGCCGGTGTATTCGGCGGCTGCGGTCTCGACGTTGCGGGTGAGGGTTCCTGCGAACATGGGATGGTTCCTTTTGGATTGGCCGGTGCCTGACGTTCTTGCCAACGCATCCGGGATTGCTTTCTCGACCCCTTGAGGGATCACAAATCAGAAAGCCTGCTTTCCTTTCAGCCCCGCCCACGGGTCAGAGCTGCCGTCCGAGTGGGAGCGCCCCCGCGCCTCCTTGTGCTACGCCCCTGCCCTGCCCCTATGGTCTTGATTCGCTGCCCGGATCTTCTGCGGCGTCCTTCGATTGCGCGGTGAAGAACTCCGCCTCTTCCCCGTTCAACCTTTGCCCGCCCCTGTCGGTCAGGCCGATGCAGCTACCATTCGGCAAATAGGTGATGAGGTACTGACCGACCCGGTCCTTTTGGACAACGTAGCCTGTATTGGCCCAGTGCACGATCTGGCCGGCATTGACGGCCGCCTTGATGTCTTCGAGTGTCATGCGAACCTCCTTACGAAGAATGGTGGGAAACGACGCAAGAAGCCCGATCGTCCGACCGGGCTTCCGTGCGGCATTCGTTTGGCAAACGGCGGAGACCTGTCAGGCACCTTGCGTGGCTTGCGTCGCGCGCGTCGCCATCCAATCCTTCAGGCCAAGAACCGTTCTTCCGGCGGCAACCTCGGAGGCCCAGGCAACCCTTGGGTCGCCGCAGGGCTCATCGCCGGAATGCCGGTCGATGTGGCCATTGGCCATCCATGGCTCAGGCTGGATCCGTCGCAGCCAGTCCGCCATGCTCGGAATGCGGCC
>JANSYB010000428.1 GCA_024742655.1 Paracoccaceae bacterium
CAGATGCGCGCCATGTCGATCATCTGCGGGTTCATGAAGGGTTCACCCCCGGTGAAGCCGATCTCTCGCACCGGCCAGCCGCGCTCCGCGATCTGGTCGAGAAAGCTCTCGACCTCCTGGGTGGTGATATAGACCAGCCGGTCATTGTCCGGAGAGCTTTCGATGTAGCAGTTCAGGCAGGTGATGTTGCACAGCGTGCCGGTATTGAACCAAAGCGTGTCGGGGCGAGATAACGGAACACGGGCCCGCGGGGCGCCATCCGCCGTGACCTCGGGGTCGATAAACTTGCCTGCATTGGGCGAAAGCGTCGCGCCGTCCATCATTGTTACATCATCCGATTTTCATTTGCTTTTCGGCCCTAACCTGTCCTTTCTGTCGGAGAAAGTCGAGCGTGGGCTGGTGACACATTCGTGAACGCCGCCTAGGATGGATGCGGCAGGAGAACGGTATGGTTTCAAGGGTCATTCCGGTCGAGACATTCGACCTCGTGATATTCGGCGGCACTGGCGATCTGGCGCGGCGCAAGATCCTGCCCGGCCTGTTCCGTCGGTTCTGCGCGGAACAGATGGGCGGGGATTCGCGGATCGTCGGGGCGGCGCGCAGCGAGATGGATCGCGACGCCTATCGCAGCTTTGCCCGCGAGGCCATCGCCGAGTTCGACCCCGACGCCGCAGGGCACGAAACCCATCTGGAAACCTTTCTGGACCGGCTGGATTACGTGACCATAGATGCCCGCGGCGAGACCGGCTGGGAGGATCTGGCCGCACTGGTGCGCCCGGAGGTGATCCGGGCCTTCTATTTCTCGGTGGCGCCGTCCCTGTTCGGCGATCTGGCCGAACGGCTGCACCGTCACGGGATGGATTGCGACAATTGTCGGGTCGTGGTCGAAAAGCCCTTTGGCCGTGATCTGGAAAGTGCCCGCGCGCTCAACCGCACCATCGCCACCTATTTCGATGAACACCAGATCTACCGGATCGACCATTACCTGGGCAAGGAGACGGTGCAGAACCTCATGGCCATCCGGTTCGGCAACATGCTGTTCGAACCCCTCTGGAACAGCCAGTATGTCGATCACATCCAGATCACCGTCGCCGAAGAGGTCGGCGTGGGTGGGCGGGGCGAATATTATGACCGTGCGGGTGCCATGCGCGACATGATGCAGAACCACATGATGCAACTCTTGTGCCTGATCGCGATGGAGCCGCCCGCCAAGTTCGAGCCCGACGCGGTGCGCGACGAAAAGCTCAAGGTCATCCGCGCGCTGGATCATGTGCCCTCCACCGATATCGTGCGCGGGCAATACGAGGGCAGCGGCGATTGCCCCGGCTATCGCCACCAGGTGGGCAACCGCGACAGCAACACCGAAAGTTTCGTCGCCCTGCGCGCCCATATCAGCAACTGGCGGTGGGCGGGCACGCCCTTCTACCTGCGCACCGGCAAGCGGCTGCGCGAGCGCGCCAGCGAGATCGCCATCGTGTTCAAGGACGCGCCGCATTCCATCTTCGGCGCGGAGGCGGGCAGGCACCGCAACATCCTGACGATCCGGCTGCAACCCAACGAGGGGATTGAGCTGGGCGTCACGATCAAGGAGCCGGGCCCCGGCGGCATGCGCCTGATCGATGTGCCGCTCGACATGAGTTTCGCCGAGGCCCTCGGCCCCGAGGATGCCGATTTCCCGGATGCCTATGAACGGCTGATCATGGACGTGATCCGCGGCAACCAGACCCTCTTCATGCGCGGTGACGAGGTCGAGGCCGCCTGGGCCTGGGCCGATCCGATCATCGCCGCGTGGGAGCGCGAAGAGGCCCAACCGCTGCCCTATGCCGCGGGTAGTGCCGGGCCGGATGACGCGCTGATGCTGATGCATCGCGACGGTCGCCGCTGGCGGGAGGTGAAGGCATGACCCTGATCGAGTATCCCGACGACGAGATGCTGGCGATCGACCTGGCCAACAAGCTGGCCGGGGAACTGACCGCCGCATTGGATCACGAGGATCGCGTTCTGTTCGTGGTGCCGGGGGGCAGCACGCCGGGGCCGGTGTTCGATGATCTGTGTGATGCCGATCTGGATTGGTCGCGGGTGGACGTGATGCTGAGCGATGAACGCTGGGTGCCCGAGGTGCATGTGCGCTCCAACACGCGGTTCATCCGCGAGCGGCTGCTGACGGGCCGGGCAGGGGCCGCGCGCTACCTGCCGCTCTATGCCCGGGCGGAAGAACCGGAAAAGGTGCTGGCCGAGCTGGAGGCCAATATCGTGCCGGCGTTGCCGATCTCCGTTCTGCTTTTGGGGATGGGGGCGGATATGCATACCGCCTCGCTTTTCCCGGGCGGTGACCAGCTGGAGGCGGCGCTGGACCCGCATGCCCCGGTTTTGGTGCCGATGCGCAAGGCCGGGCTTGAGGATGTTCGCGTGACGTTGTCGGCGCGGGTTCTGAATGGCGCGATGAGCAAGCATCTGGTCATCACCGGGCAGTCCAAGCGCGCCGCGCTGGACCGGGCACGCGCGAGCCTGCCGACCGAGGCGCCGGTTGCGGCCCTTGTGCAGGACATGACGGTGCATTGGGCCCCCTGAGCGGGGGAAGATGAGTATTTCAGGAACGATGAAAGAGCAGGCTATGGCGATCTGGGACGAATTGACATCCGAAACAGGCGCGCAGATTGCCGATTTGCTGCGGGACGAGGCGCGCGCCAGTGCATTTTCGGTGCGTTTCGACGGGATGCTTTTTGACTATGCCAAGACGACGATGACCCCGACCGCGCGCGACGCGTTGCTGGGGCTGGCCGGGGCGCGCGGCGTGGCCGAAAGGCGCGATGCGATGTTCGCCGGCGCGGCGATCAACGAAACCGAGGGGCGCGCGGTGCTGCATACCGCGCTGCGCAATACCGATGGTGCCCCGGTCGAGGTCGGGGGCGAAAATGTCTTGGACGGCGTGCGCGCCGGTCTGGCCCGCATGGAACGGTTCGCCGAGGCGGTGCGCGCAGGCCGGGTGCAGGGATCAGGTGGGTCCATCACAGACGTGGTCAATATCGGGATCGGTGGCTCGCATCTGGGCCCCGAGATGGGCACGCTGGCCTTGCGGCCCTATCACGACGGCCCGCGCTGTCATTTCGTGTCGAACGTGGATGGCGCGGATATCGCCGATTGCCTTTCGTGGCTGGAGGCGGGCCGGACATTGGTGATCGTGGCCTCCAAGACCTTTACCACCATCGAGACGATGACCAACGCCGCCACCGCGCGCGACTGGATGCTGGCACAGGGCGGTGATCCGACACGGCAATTCGCCGCCGTCTCTACCGCCCAG
>JANSYB010000727.1 GCA_024742655.1 Paracoccaceae bacterium
AAGTTCAAGGGCGAGAAGACACGCCTTGTGATCGGGCAGCGCAATCGCATCCGTGAACACGTGACCATGAACACCGGCACCGAAGGGGGCGGGGGCATCACGCGGGTGGGCGATGATGGCCTGTTCATGGCGGGCTGCCACTTGGCCCATGACGTGCAGGTCGGGGACCGGGTGATCGTGGTCAACAACGCCGCTCTGGCGGGGCATTGCGTGGTCGAGGATGACGTGATCATCGGCGGATTGTCCGGCGTGCATCAATGGGTGCGGATCGGGCGCGGCGCCATTATCGGTGCGGTCACGATGGTGACCAATGACGTGATCCCCTATGGCCTCGTGCAGGCCCCGCGCGGAGAGTTGGACGGCCTGAACCTGGTCGGGCTCAAGCGCAAGGGCGTGGCCCGGGCCGACATCACCGCCCTGCGCGCCGCGTTCCAGATGCTGGCGCAGGGCGAGGGCGCGTTCCAGGATCGCGCGCGTCGGCTGGGCGAGGAAACCGACAGCGCCTATGTGCGCCACATCGTGGATTTCGTAACCGGCGCCTCGGATCGTTCCTTCCTCACTCCGGGATCGGGGTAGGTCATGACGCTGGCGCTGATCGCGGGGCAGGGCGGGCTGCCGCCTCATCTGGTGCAGGTCATGCGGGCGCGTGGCGAGGTGCCGGTGATCTGCGAGATCGAACAGTTCCCCTCGCAGGTCGAGGGCGTGATGCCGCGCATCACCTTTCGTCTTGAACAGTTCGGCACGTTTCTGGCTGTCCTGACGGGGCTTGGTGTCAACCGGCTGTGCATGGCCGGCGCGATGCGCCGCCCCCCGATTGACCCGGGGATGATCGACGCGGCCACCATGCCGCTGGTGCCACGCATCCAATCCGGCCTGGCCAAGGGCGATGACGGGACGCTGCGCACCTTTATCGAGCTGTTTGAAGAGCAGGGGATCGAGGTGATCGGGGCCGCGGGCATCGACCCGGCGCTTTTACCCGATCAAGGCGTGGTCACCGGTGATCTGCCCGAAACGATCGACGATGACGTGGCAGCCGCCCGGGCGGCGCTGGCGCAGATGGCGCAGGTGGATCTCGGGCAAGCCGTGGTCGTGCGCGATGGCAAGGTGATCGTGCGCGAAGATGATGCCGGCACCGACGCGATGCTGGCCGGCCTCGTGCCCGGCGGGACGGGCGACGGCTGGTCCGGCGACCCGTTCGAGGCCGTGGGACAGGCGCTTGACAGTGTCGCGGACTGGCTCAGTGGCCCGGGGGCGCCCGGCGCCGCGTCCGAGCGCCCGGCTGCGGGCGCGCTGCTCTACAAGGCGCCCAAGCCGGGGCAGGAATTGCGCGTGGACATGCCCGTGATCGGCCCGCAAACGGCGCGCCGCGCCGCCGAGGCGGGCCTGTCGGGTATCGTGATCGAGGCCGGCGGTGTCATGCTGCTTGAGCCCGAAACTGTCCGTCAGGTTCTGGAGGCGCGCGGTCTCTTCCTGTGGGTGCGCCCGCCCGGGGGGCCTGCGTGAAGGTCTTCGTGATCGCGGGCGAGGCGTCGGGGGACAAGCTGGGCGCGGCGCTGATGGCGGGGCTCAAGTCGCTGA
>JANSYB010000663.1 GCA_024742655.1 Paracoccaceae bacterium
GCGCGCTCGAAGTGATCCGCTTTCCCTACGCGCAGAACGACCGTGCCATCGCCGAACGCAAGACCGACGGGCTCATCAAGGTGATGGTGGTCAAGGGACGGCCCGTCGGCGCCTCCATCGCCGGGGCCCAGGCGGGCGAGTTGATCCAGACCTGGGCACTGGCCCTCGCCAACAATCTGAAGATGAAACATATCGCGGCGATGGTTGCGCCCTACCCCACTTTGGGCGAAATCAACAAACGTGCCGCAGGGGCCTATTTCTCGCCACGGCTCTTTGATAATCCTAAGGTCAAGACAGTGGTTCGGCTGGTGCAACGCTGGCTGCCGTAGATTCAAGGTCATTCAATGCGGTTTCTCAGGTCTCTTTCAGGGCGCTTTCTGATCCTGACCGTCATCTTCGTGATGCTGGCGGAGATCCTGATTTTCCTGCCCTCCATCGCGCGCTTCCGCGAGGATTTCCTGATGGATCGGCTGGAACGGGCGCAGATCGCGTCACTGGCGCTGCTGGCCAATGACGCGATCTCTGCCGAATTGCAGGAAGAGTTGCTGCAAAGCGCGGGCGTGTTCAACGTGGTGCTGCGCCGCGACGAGGCGCGACAGTTGATGCTCAGCTCTCCCATGCCCTCTCCGATCGCCGAAACCTTCGATCTGCGCGACACGCCACCGCTGCAGCTGATCCGCGATGCGCTCGTGTGTCTTTTCGACGGGCGCAAGCAGATGATCCGCGTGATCGGGGAGCCAACGGACATGCGCGGGCTGCTGATCGAGATCACGCTGGAAACCGACGGGCTGCGCATGGCGATGATAGATTACGGGTTGCGCATCCTTTGGCTGTCTCTGGTCATTTCCGTGTTTACCGCCGTTTTGCTGTTCCTTGCGGTGCGCGGGTTCCTGGTGAAACCGATCCGCCGCGTCGTGGGTAATATGAAGGCCTACGAGGACGCGCCCGAAGATGCCCGCCAGATCATCGAGCCAACCTCCTCGACCACGGAGTTGCGGCAGGCCGAAGAGGCGCTGAATTCCCTGCAGACCCAGCTGACGGCCTCTCTCAAGCAGCGCGAACGGCTGGCACAGCTGGGCGGTGCCGTGGCCAAGGTCAGCCATGACCTGCGCAACATCCTGACCTCCGCCCAGCTGTTCACCGACCGGATCGAGATGTCCGAGGACCCCAAGGTCAAGCGCATGGCGCCCAAGCTGGTCAATTCGATCACGCGGGCCGTGCACCTGTGCGAATCCACGCTGGCCTATGGCAAGGCCGAGGAACCGCCCCCCCGTCTGAGCCGCTTCACGCTGATCGACCTGGTGTCGGACGTGATCGAAAGCGAACGGCTGGCCGTGGGCGATGCCGGTGTCAGCTTTGCCGAGGACATTCCCGCCGCCCTCATCGTGCGCGCGGACGCCGAACAGCTCTACCGTGTCATGGCCAACCTGGTGCGCAACGCGCGCCAGGCCATCGTCAACACCGGCAAACCCGGCGAGATCGCCATCTCCGCAGCCGAGGTGGAAGACAGTCTGGAAATCCGCGTCTCCGACACCGGCCCCGGCCTGCCGCCCAAGGCAAAAGAGCACCTGTTTCAGCCGTTTCAGGGCGGCGCGACCAAGGGTGGCAGCGGCCTTGGCCTGTCGATCGCGGCGGAACTGATCCGCGGACATGGCGGCACACTGACGCTGGAACGCACCGATGAGACCGGCACGGTCTTTGCCATCTCGCTGCCACAGGGTGCCGTCGGACACTGAGGGATTTTCTGAACAAAACCCCCTTGCATTGGGCCGCGTCAGGGTCTAATTGCTCATCCTCACGGACCGATAGCTCAGCTGGATAGAGTACCTGACTACGAATCAGGGGGTCGGGGGTTCGAATCCTCCTCGGTCCGCCA
>JANSYB010000206.1 GCA_024742655.1 Paracoccaceae bacterium
CGTTTCTCTTCCAGTTCCAGCGTCTCCTCGATCAGCGCCTGGGCCCGCCCCAGCTCGGGGAAGGCCTGGCCCATCTGGGCGACAAGGCTGGGCACGAGGCGGTGCATGACCGGATCGTCCGCCCCCAGAAGATGCGCATGCCGCATCGCCCGCCGCATGATCCGGCGCAGGACATAGCCGCGCCCCTCGTTGCTGGGCATCACACCATCGGCGATCAGGAACGAGGTCGAGCGCAGGTGATCGGCGATCACGCGGTGATGCACGTTGCCCGGCCCGTCGGGATCCTGGCTGGTGGCGTGCGCACTCGCCTCGATCAGGCTGCGCATCAGGTCAGTGTCGTAATTGTCATGCTTGCCCTGCAAGAGCGCGCCGATCCGTTCCAGGCCCATGCCGGTGTCGATCGACTGCATTTCGAGATCGACCTGACTGCCGTCCTCGAACCGTTCGTTCTGCATGAAGACGAGGTTCCAGATCTCGATGAACCGGTCGCCATCCTCCTCCGGGCTGCCCGGGGGGCCACCCCAGATTTCCGGGCCGTGGTCATAGAAGATTTCCGTGCAGGGGCCGCAGGGGCCGGTGGCCCCCATCGACCAGAAATTGTCATCCGTGGCGATGCGAATGATCCGGTCATCCGGCAGGCCGGCGTATTTCTTCCAGATCTCGGCGGCCTCGTCATCGGTGTGGTAGATCGTGACCAGCAGCTTGGATTTGTCGATCCCGAAATCCTTGGTGAGCAGATCCCATGCATAAGGGATCGCCTGTTCCTTGAAATAGTCGCCAAAACTGAAATTTCCCAGCATTTCAAAGAACGTGTGGTGCCGCGCGGTGTAGCCGACATTGTCGAGATCGTTGTGCTTGCCGCCCGCGCGCACGCATTTCTGGCTGGTCGCCGCGCGGGTGTAATCGCGGTGCTCCACCCCGGTAAACAGGTTCTTGAACTGGACCATGCCCGAGTTGGTGAACATCAACGTCGGGTCGTTGCGCGGCACCAGCGGCGAGCTGGGTACGATCTCATGATCGTTGCGACGGAAGAAGTCGAGAAAGGTCGAGCGGATGTCGTTCAGCGTGGGCATGAGTATACGGTCCGGAGGAGAGAGTTTCGTCGCATCCGTTTAACCGCATGCGGTTGGACTGTCCACACAAGGACGCTGTTTGAACCACGCGCGCCCCGACCGCGACCTACAGCTGTGACCAACGGTCCAGAAACCAAACCAAAGCAATGGAGAAAAGACATGATTTCCCCCACCAAGGCCGCACTCGGACTTGTGCTCGCCACTGCCTTTGCCATTCCGGCCCATGCCGGTGATTTCGTAACCAAAGCGCAAGTGGACCGCTCCGGCGGTTACAACATCGCGCTGAAGGACGGCTCTGTCGCGCGGATCATGGATATCCGCCCGCCCAAGGGCGAGTACAAGGAATGTCACGTTGACATTCCCTCGGTCCGGAAACTGACCCAGGAGGCGCAGGACAGCAAGAAATTCGGGCATGTCCCGATCCGTCTGCGGGCCCGTATGGATACAATCGGCAACTTCTTCTGCCTCGGAAAGGGCAACGGATGCGTGGTCATCGTGATGGTGCCCAGACCGCAGGCCTGACGCGCAGCGCTGACCGCAATCAAGCTCAGCAAAGTCCGACCTGACATCTGCAAACAAGAAAAGGGCCACCCCGCGGGATGGCCCTTCTCCGGATAATCCTTGCCGCGCGGCCACTGCACGAGCCCTGTCGCGCGGTCAGCCTTGCCCGTGCTGTCGATCAGTCGTCCAGGATGTCATCGGCCGTCGCTTCAGCCGCGCCCTCCGGCATGTCGAAATCAAGCCCGTGCGACGCGCGGATCTTGTCCTCGATATCCAGCGCGACCGCCTTGTTGGACTTCAGGAATGTCTTGGCGTTCTCTCGCCCCTGGCCGATGCGCTCATCGCCATAGCTGAACCAGCTGCCGGATTTCTCGACCACGCCGGCCTTGACGCCCAGATCCAGCAATTCGCCGGTCTTGGAAATGCCCTCGCCATACATGATGTCGAACTCGACCTCCTTGAAGGGCGGCGCCACCTTGTTCTTGACGACTTTCACGCGGGTCTGGTTGCCGACGATTTCGTCACGGTCCTTGACCGAGCCGATGCGGCGGATATCGAGCCGCACCGAGCTGTAGAATTTCAGCGCGTTGCCACCCGTCGTGGTCTCGGGGCTGCCGAACATCACGCCGATCTTCATGCGGATCTGGTTGATGAAGATCACCGTGCATTTGCTGCGGTTGATCGAGCCGGTCAGCTTGCGCATGGCCTTGCTCATCAGGCGGGCCTGAACGCCGACACTGCTGTCGCCCATCTCGCCCTCAAGCTCGGATTTAGGCGTCAGGGCCGCGACCGAGTCGACCACGATCATGCTGACCGCGCCAGAGCGCACCAGCGTATCGACGATCTCCAGCGATTGCTCGCCCGTGTCGGGCTGCGAGATCAGCAATTCGTCCAGATCCACGCCCAGTTTGCGGGCATACATCGGGTCGAGCGCGTGTTCGGCATCCACAAAGGCGCAAACACCGCCCTTTTTCTGCTCTTCGGCGACACAATGCAGGGTCAGCGTCGTTTTGCCCGAACTTTCGGGGCCGTAGATTTCCACGATCCGCCCCTTGGGCAGCCCGCCGATCCCAAGCGCGATATCCAGCCCCAGAGAGCCGGTCGAGGTGGATTCGATATCTTCCACCGGGTTGTCACCACCCAGTTTCATGATCGAGCCCTTGCCGAACTGCCGTTCGATCTGTGCCAGGGCGCTGTCGAGCGCTTTCTGACGGTCTGCGTTTTTCTTGGAATCCATTGTCAAAAGATCTGCCGTTGCCATCGCGTTCGCCTTTCTTATTCCACACCCTGTCAGGGGCGTCCATCGCTGCTTTCGTTCACCTCTTGTTCCGTTCGTTATGGATACAAAAGGAGAACATTTCAAGAAAATTGTTTCTATCCCCACTTTTTACCCAAAGCGTTAAAGAGTAGTTTATGCCTGCTCGAAATGTTGCGTCGATCAGAGGTTGAGTTGAAATGCTCGTGTTTTCAAAGGCAAAACTGGTATTCCTGTCCGTGCCCAAGACCGGCACGACCGCCTACGAGGCCGAGCTTGCGCCGCTGGCGTCGATGGTGGTGCGCGATCCGCCCGAACTCAAGCACGCGCCGGTCTTTCGTTACAATCGGTTCTTTCGCCCCGCGCTTGAACGGTTTCTGGGCGAGGACCTGACAGTTCTTGCAGTGATGCGTGAGCCGCTCGACTGGCTGGGAAGCTGGTATCGCTACCGGCGCCGCGACGGCCAGCAGGGCGAGCGCACCTCAACGCATGATGTCAGTTTCGATGACTTCGTGCAGGCCTATATGCAAGGCAAGCGCCCGCCTTTCGCCAATGTCGGCTCCCAATCCAAGTTCCTGGAGCCACAGAAAAACGGCACCGCCGTGACGCATCTCTTCCGCTACGAGGATCAGGACGGGCTCACGACCTTTCTGGAGCGGCGGCTGAACCGCAGCATCACGACCCGTCGCATGAACAGTTCCCCGGATATGGCGCTGACGCTGCCTTCCGAGACCGAACAGCGCTACCGGCGCAAATTCGCGGTCGATTACGCGCTGTACGAATCGATCGGCGCAGATGGCGCGTACACCCCCCTGTCGCACGGCGACGCGCCGGGACACGGGCACGAGGATTAGGCCGACGAAATCTCTGCCCGCGATGACGCGCGGCACGGGCCTTGCGTCAATCGGCCTGCGTCCAGACATGGCTGACCGCCAGTTGCCGCTGCACCGTTTCGGTCAGTTCGGTCAGGGAAAACGGCTTGGGCAGGAACACCGAATTGGGAATTTTCGCCTGCGCCTCGCCAAAGGTCTCCTCGGCATAGCCGGAAATGAAAACCACGCTGGTCGCGGGCCGCTCTTCAAGCGCTTGCAAGACCCAGCTTGGCCCGTCGATACCCGGCATCACCACGTCGGTGACGAAAACGTCGACCGTCAGCGACGGATCGGACAGAAGCTCCAGGGCCGATTCGGCCGAGTCGGCCTCCAGAACCGTAAATCCACGCATCTGCAACGCACGGCTGGCAAAGGCCCGCACCGGCGCCTCATCCTCGACCAGCAACACGATACCGTCGGCTTGGCCGTCGGGCAGGTCGCTTTGCGGTGTCACGGGGGGCTCGGCATCCTGTGCCTCGAAGGCCGGGAACAGCAGTTGAAACTGCGTGCCCTCCCCCGGCGTGCTGTCGACAAAGATGAACCCGCCGGTCTGCTTGACGATCCCGTAAGCCGTGGACAACCCCAGCCCGGTCCCCTCGCCCGTCCGCTTGGTTGTAAAGAACGGCTCGAACACCTTTTGCAGCTTGTCCGCGGGGATGCCGACCCCCTCGTCTTCGACCACGACGCGCACGTATCGCCCCGGCGCCACGACCGCCCGGTCGCGGCGCAAGGGTTCCTCCAGCGTCACGTTCTCGGTCTCGATCCGGATATCGCCGCCCGCGGTCATGGCGTCGCGCGCGTTCACCACGAGGTTCATCAGAACCTGTTCCAGTTGCCGTTTGTCGGCACGGATGTTTCGCAAGACCGGGTCATGACTGAGCGAGAGGGTCACTTTTTCGCCGACCAGGCGGTTGAGCAGATGCGTCAGCTCCGACAGCACGTCGCGCAGATCGATCACCTCGGGGCGCAGGGTCTGTTTGCGCGAATAGGCCAGAAGCTGACTGACCAGGGCCGCGGCGCGGTTGGCGTTCTGGTTGATCTGGACAAGGTCGGCGTAATCCGAATCCCCTTGGTCATGGCGCAGCAACAACAGGTCGCAATGCCCTGAAATCGCGGTCAGAAGGTTGTTGAAATCATGCGCGACCCCGCCGGCCAGTTGCCCGATCGCCTGCATCTTCTGGCTTTGAACGAACTGTGCTTCCAGGGATTTGAGCTTGGTCGCGTCGCTCAGCACGGCGATCAACACGGTCTCGCCGTCCTCGGCGGCACGGTTGAGCGTGACCTGCACGAAAACCTCGCTGTCGGCGCGTTTGACGCGCAGAAACTCGGAATGCACCGTGCCGCGCCCCGCGGCCGCATCGTCAAGCCAATCCGAGATCGACCGTCCCAACCCCTCCATCAGGTCGCTCAGCGCCTTGCCCGCGCAACTGTCGACCCCCAGCAGATCCCGCGCGGGGCGATTGGACAGCTGGACATCGCCGCTCCGCGCCAGTTTCAGCAAAGGGACCGGCAATTCATCGAAAAACGCCCAGCCATCGGGCTGGCGTTCGGTCGGGGCGACGCCGGGCAGCAGGAACACCTCATGTCGGCCCGCGACCCCCTCGAGCTCGACCGCGAGACAGGAGGTCACGCCATCGGTCGTGCTCACGTCGTTGATCTGGCCCGAGCGCAGCGGCAACTTGGGAAAGACGCGCTCCAGC
>JANSYB010000147.1 GCA_024742655.1 Paracoccaceae bacterium
CATGACACCGCTTTCGCATATCCGCAATTTCTCCATCGTGGCCCATATCGATCATGGGAAATCCACGCTGGCCGACCGTCTGATTCAGCAGACCAACACCGTGGCCGAGCGCGACATGAAAGAGCAGATGCTCGACGCGATGGATATCGAGCGCGAACGCGGCATCACCATCAAGGCCAACACCGTGCGAATCGATTACATCGCGCAGGATGGCGAGGCGTATGTGCTCAACCTCATCGACACGCCCGGCCATGTGGACTTCGCCTACGAGGTCTCCCGCTCCATGCGCGCGGTCGAGGGCTCGCTTCTGGTGGTGGACAGCACCCAAGGCGTCGAGGCGCAGACGCTGGCCAATGTCTACCAGGCGATCGACGCCGATCACGAACTGATCCCCGTCCTGAACAAGATCGACCTGCCCGCCTCGGATATCGACCGCGTGGCCGAGCAGATCGAGGATGTCATCGGCATCGACGCCTCGGGCGCGATCCCGGTTTCCGCCAAGACCGGGCAGGGCATCACCGAAACGCTCGAGGCCATCGTCAAGCACCTGCCGCCGCCCAAGGGCGATGCAACCGCCCCCCTCAAGGCGATGCTGGTGGATAGCTGGTACGATCCCTATCTGGGCGTTGTCGTCCTTGTCCGCATCATGGACGGGGTTCTGAAAAAGGGCGACCAGATCAAGATGATGCAGACCGGGGCGCGCTATGGCATCGACCGTGTCGGCGTGTTCCGCCCCGCCATGACCGTCATCGACGCGCTTGGCCCGGGTGAGATCGGCTTTATCACCGCCTCGATCAAGCAGGTCCGCGACACCAAGGTGGGCGACACCATCACCCATGAGAAAAAGCCCTGCGAAACCCCGCTGCCGGGCTTCAAACCCTCGGTGCCCGTGGTGTTCTGTGGCCTCTTCCCGGTGGATTCCGCCCAGTTCGAGGATCTGCGCGATGCCATCGACAAGCTGGCGCTGAACGACGCCTCCTTCACCTACGAGATGGAGACATCGGCCGCGCTCGGCTTCGGCTTCCGGTGCGGCTTCTTGGGTCTTCTGCACCTGGAGGTCATCCGCGACCGGATCGAGCGTGAATACGATATCGAGCTTATCACCACGGCCCCCTCGGTGATCTACCACGTCTACATGAAGGACGGCACGCAGATCGACCTGCACAACCCCGCCGACATGCCCGACCCCTCGACCGTCGACCATATCGAGGAGCCGCGGATCAAGGCCACCATCCTTGTGCCCGATGAATTCCTCGGCGACGTGCTCAAGCTCTGTCAGGATCGCCGCGGCATCCAGATGGATCTGACCTATGCCGGCTCCCGCGCGATGGTGGTCTATGACCTGCCGCTGAACGAGGTGGTGTTCGACTTCTACGACCGGCTGAAATCGGTGACCAAGGGCTATGCGTCCTTCGATTATCAGCTCGAGGGCTACCGCGAGGACAACCTCGTGAAGATGTCCGTGCTGGTCAACGAGGAGCCGGTCGATGCGCTGTCGATGATGGTCCACCGCGACCGGGCCGAGATGCGCGGGCGCGCCATGTGCGAGAAGCTCAAGGATCTCATCCCGCGCCACATGTTCAAGATCCCGATCCAGGCGGCCATCGGCGGCAAGGTGATCGCCCGCGAGACGCTCTCGGCCCTGCGCAAGGACGTGACGGCGAAGTGCTACGGCGGCGACGCCACGCGCAAACGCAAGCTGCTGGACAAGCAGAAGGCGGGCAAGAAGAAGATGCGCCAGTTCGGTCGGGTGGAAATTCCGCAGGAAGCGTTCATCAGCGCCCTGAAGATGGACGACTGATCCGTAGGGTGCGTGCTTGCACGCACCGCCCCGGCCCGGACATCCCGCACGAAGGTGCGTGAAATCACGCACCCTACATCGCCATTTAGATGACTGCGCGCATCGCCCGCAATGCTAGGCTTGCCGGCGGGTGTTCGCAGAACTATCCTGCGAAAGGTCGGCAATGCTATTCGTGCTCTGATCCGGCGTCATTGTAGTTTTCGGTTTCGAAAGGGGACGGTATGCACAAGCAACTACTCGCGTCGCTTTTTTTCATTTTGCTTCCCATGCTTTCGAATGCACAAAGTGCCATGGAAATCATTTCCGAAGGTCAAATTCTAAGTTCTGCGTCGCTCACAGATTTCAAAGTGCCGGAGTACGGGGCGCCAACGCCAAATGATCTTCGGATCCATGAACTCTATGTTCTACATGATAATAGACTGTTTCTTTGCCATTTGACCGCTGCGAGAGGAAACAAAACCTACCCTCAAGCCACATGCTTCGGTGAGAAGTAGTAAACACAAGTCGCGTTTCGTTGTCTTTTTCTGACCGAACCTATGCAACCAAGAGTAGGCCGGGGTTCACCCCGGCCCCCCTGCCCCCAAAAACCCAAACTCACGAATGATTGCCGGGGTGAACCCCGGCCTACACCATGAGGTCCGCGCCGGCCCGATACCGCGCGTCGCGATGAATACTCGAATAGCACCAATCCTCGGGGCTCTTGACCAATCCATGTTTTACCGGGTTCATCCAGCAATACCGCACATGCGCGTGGTAATCGGCCTCGTCACGGATGTGATGTTCCCAGAACCGGCGTTGCCAGATGGCGACCTCGCCCTTGTCATGCCGTAGGCCGGGGTTCACCCCGGCATATCTTCCTGATGTCACGACCGGCAATCGGAGCGGCGGGGTGAACCCCGCCCTACGGACCGACATCGTAAACCGTGCCTTTATCGCGCCCCACCGTGTTGAAAAATCCGCATCGCCCGCCGGCAGTGTCCAAACGGCGTGAAGGTGGTCCGGCAACACCACCCACGCGTCGATCTCGAAGGGGCGCCCGACCTTTGTAGCGCGCACAGCTTCGCGCAAATGCACGACCTCATCCACCAAAAGGCGCGAACCGCGCTCTGCAAGTGTCACGGTGAAGAACACCCTCGCTCCGGTTACAGTTGGCCTGCGGTAGTTTGACATACCGTCCATTTGTTCGGTTCAAGGTTAACAAGCAGTGAAGAACGCATTTTGGCACACCTCCGCTCACCCCTCTCGACTCCCACCCAAACCACTCTACCTCCATCCGTATAACCAACGGAGGACCTCCCACATGAAACATCTGCTGATCGTTGCCGCTCTCGGCCTCACGGCCGCCCCCGCCTTCGCCGGGCAATGCCCGATGGACATGTCCAAGATCGACGCCGCGATGCAAAGTGCCAGCCTGTCGGACGCCGACATGGCCGAGGTCAAGGCGCTGCGTGCCCAGGGCGAGGAAGAGCACAATTCCGGCGACCACGCCGCGTCCGAGGCCACGCTGGCCAAGGCCAAGATGATGCTCGGCATCGAGTAAGACGGGCAGGGGGCGGTGGCGCGGCCGATACGCCCCCTGATTCCACCGCCGCACGGCCACGCATCGCCCGCAACACCCCGAAAACACCCTTTGCAGGTGCAGAAACCGCCAAATCCGCGCCCCTGTCACGAACCTGTCATTTATCCCCCGGGCAACTGTGCCCGGAACAAGGTGAATTTCCCAGTTATCCACAGGAATTCGCGCCGCGATATCAACAGGTTATCCCCAGGAAATTTTCATGCTGCAGTGCTTTTTTCTTGCCCGGTGCGCCACCTTGGACAACTCTGACCCTACCGCGGCGGTTCTTTGAACCAAGGCGGACCGCAAAGACCCCTCGGGATCGGCGCGGATGGAAGCGGGGCCCTCGGGCTTAACGACCATTCGCAAGGGTTCAGGACGGTGCGGCGGGTTCCCTCAACCCCTTCGGGGGGCGAGAGAAGTCCCCATATCCGCCGGGTCGATGCAGGCCGGTTCGGGCTTGCCCGTTCTGGTTGCCCTGGTCCCCTCGGGGGTCTTGGCAGGCGTCTGTGGCAATGCAGGCGTATCGCTGACGGTTCTTCGGGATCGGCGGCAAAACTGGGCAGAGGTCGTCACCGACCGACCGTTCAGTCTAAGGCGTCAGGACCGGGGGTTCGCCCCCAATGCGAAGACCGCGTCTGAGCACCTGGCGCCTTTTCTTATTCCAGAACGCGAACGGGGCCCGTGGCCATAAGCCGCCGGACCCCGCCGTCAGAAGATGCGACCGCGTCTATTGCACCTGTGCACGCAGACCTAGCCCCCGTCCGACCTGCGATCAACCATATCTCGGGGTGTGTCGTGCAAATTTCACAACATATAAGCAAAAACGCCACATCCCGGCGCTGTTCTCACAGTTTCTTGAGGCCCCTTGGCCCCGTGCCGGTCCGCGTCTTACGTCAGTCATACGCGAAAGGAGGACCATCATGGACCGTCTGAGCCTATATCTGACCCTTGCCACCGGCGCCGTGAGCGTCGGGGCGCTTGTCATTCTCGTGCTGAGCCTTGGATACTACAATTGGCCCGCGATCGGCGGGGCGGCCGGCGTCGGCTTTGTCGCAGCCTGGCCGCTGGCCTACGTGATCTCGCGCCGGATCAAGCGAAAGGATCCCAACTTCGATCACGCCAATGAGAGCGGGCTGGTGCCCGACCCGTCCAAGCCGGAGGTCTGAGCGGCGTCAGTCCGGCTGCGCGCCGCGAACGGCCTCGGGGTGTTCGCTGACAAAATGATGCAACACCGCATAAAGCTCGCGCGCATGAACCAGATCGTCGCGGTGCAGCGCTTCGCGGATGTCTTCGCAGATCATCTGCTGAACCTTCTGGGGCCCGTGCGGCATGTGCATCATGTAGTCGGCCAATGTCGCGGCGCTGACCTCTGCCATGTGCTCATGCTCGGCCACCGCGGTGATTTCATCCCGGGTGAGGCAGGTCATATCCTCGATATCGTCTCGCGTGATCATGTCGCGTCCTCCCAGATGCTGTCATGACCCTTTCAGGGTATCACGCGCCGGCTCCGGTCGGTGTGACGCAGATCAAGGACAGGCCATTCAGGACCCGATAAGGTGCCATCAACGCGCAAAATCCGGGAGAGCTGACATGGTTTGGCTGTTTTTGATCCTGCATTTGTTCATCGGCTCGACACTGGCCGGGTCTTTGGTCATTGCCGCGTTGGCGTCGGGCTATGATACGCTTCAGCCGATCCTGATTGCCGCTGGAATCGGCTTTGTCGCGGCCTTTCCGGTCAGCTGGATCGTGAGCAAGAAGTTGTACGATTTGCGTTAGGCGCACTTGCCTGGCCGGTGTATCATTGGTGCGATGGTTCGGAATCCCGCGATTGCGGGTTGGCGGCGGTGGTGCGGCGGGAGGAGCCACGTGGCCCCGCCGCCGCCAGATACCATTATCCCAGCCACGTCCGCACGGCCGCCTCGAATTCGCGGGGTTTTTTGGCGTGCAGCCAATGCCCCGCGCCGGGGATCTTGGCAAACCGCGCCTTGGGAAACAGGGCCTTGATCCGGTCGCGGTAGGCGGGTTTGACATAATCCGACTCCGCGCCCGACAGAAACAGCGTCTCGCCGTCGAACTGTCTGGTAATGTCGGGAAATCCAAGGATCCTGGGCATCTCGCGGGCCAGAACATCAAGGTTCAGACGCCATTTCTTTTCTTTGACATCAAGCGATTGGGTGAAGAATGAAATCAGCGTCGGGTCCTCTACCACGCGGGCCAGCTGCGCCTCGGCATCCGAGCGTTTCTCGACCTTTGACAGGTCCACCGCGCGCATGGCCTCGATATACTGGATCTGGCTGTGTTCATACGCGACCGGGGCGATATCGGCCACGATCAGCCGGTTCACCATCTCCGGCCGCGTCAGCGCCAGCACCATTGCCGCCTTGCCGCCCATCGAGTGCCCCAGCACGTCCGCCCGACCGCGCAGCGACGCTATGACCTCGGCAAGATCGGCGGCCATGTCGTCGTAGGACTGGGTGTCGGTCCGGGGGCTTTGGCCGTGATTGCGCTGATCCACGGCGATCACGCGGCGGGTATCGCACAGTCGCTTGGCAATCACGCCCCAGTTGCGGGCCGAGCCGTAAAGGCCATGCACGATCACAAGGTCGGGCGCATCGGTAGGCTGTCCGTGTTCGATCAGGTTCAACATGCGCAGGTGATAGCGCCTGCCGGGATGGACGGCCAGACCCATTGTGTCCGGTCGCGCGGGGGGTTAGCTTGCGGGCCCGGGGATATGGGTCGTTATGGAACTGTCGACATTCAACACCAGGGTGGAGGAACTCGAAACCGCGCTGCGCACGCGGCTTCGGCTGCGGGGTCGCGATTTCGGGGTTCAGTTGCGGCGGGCCGGACGGCTCCTGCCCAAGCGTATCCACCGTGCAGGCCGCGTCCTGACCGAGGCGCGAACGAAACTGTCCCACCCCAAGCTGGCGCGCCAGATTGACCCGGTTCTGGTCGAC
>JANSYB010000614.1 GCA_024742655.1 Paracoccaceae bacterium
AGGCCAACGGGCTGCTGCCGGGCGACAGGTTCTTTGCCAATCTCAATGGCCGCAAGCGGGAGCTGACCCTCACCGGCACGCTGTTGTCGCCCGAGTTCATCTATACGATCGGGCCCGGCGCATTGATGCCGGACAATGAAAACTTCGGCGTGGTCTGGATGCCCGAGGCCGCCCTGGCCGCCGCGTTCGATATGGACGGTGCCTTCAACAGCGCCGCCTTGCGACTGGCCCCCGGGACAAGTGAACAGGACGTGATCGACCGCCTCGATCACCTGCTGGAGCCCTATGGCGGGCTGGGGGCCTATGGGCGCGACCTGCAGGTTTCCAACAGTTTCATCGAATCCGAACTGGAACAGCAAAAGACCGGCGCGATGATCCTGCCGCCGATCTTCTATGGCATTTCAGCCTTTCTCGTGGGCATGGTGATCAGCCGCATCATCGCCCTTGAACGCAGCGAGATCGGCCTGCTCAAGGCGGTTGGCTACACTGATACGGAAATCTGCGTGCATTACCTGATGCTGGCTGGGCTGGTCGCGGTTCTGGGCATTGCGATCGGGTGGGGGCTGGGCACGTGGCTCGCGCGTGCGCTTGCCCGGCTTTATGCCCAATTCTTCGATTTCCCCTACCTGATCTACAATCTCAGCTTTTCGGTCTACGCGCTCTCGGGGCTTCTGGCGATTGCCAGTGCGGCACTGGGCGCAGCCCGCAGCGCCCTCAGGGCGGCGCGGATGCCCCCGGCGGTCGCGATGGCGCCGCCGGCACCGCCGCGGTTTCGGCGGACATTGCTGGACCGTGTGCTGAGTGCGCTGAAAATGTCCCAACCGGCGATGATGATCCTGCGCAGCCTGATGCGCTGGCCGCTGCGCTCGGCTTTCACCACGCTTGGCCTGTCGCTGGCGGTGGGCGTTCTGGTTGCGTCCAGTTTCTTTGCCGATGCGCTGGACGAATTGATCGAGACGACGTTCGACCGCGCCAACCGTCAGGATGCCATTTTGCTGTTCGAGCCCGATGTGCCCGAAACCGCGCTGGCCGATGTCGCGCGCCTGCCCGGTGTGCTGCGGGCCGAGGGACAGCTTTTTCAATCCGCCCGCCTGCATCACGGGCACCGGCAAAAGGACGTGGCGATCGAGGCGCGCCGTCCCGGCGCCGACCTTGCGCGGATCATCGCGTCGGACGGGCGCGTGGTCGATCCGCCGCGCGACGGGCTCTTGGTGTCGGAACGTCTGGCGGATCATCTGGCCGTGCAATCGGGCGACCGGATCGAGGTCGAGTTTCTGGGCGGGATCAACGAAACCCATAGCGTGCGCGTGGACGGGATCGTGACGCAATATGTCGGGCTTGGCGCCTATATGGATCTGGGTGCGCTCAACCGTCTTTTGCGGCAGGCTCCGCAAATCTCTGTCGCCAACATGAAGGTGGACGCCCGGGCCCTGCCGGAATTGCACCGCGTTCTGAAGGAAACACCGGAACTGAGCGGTCTTGTGCTGCTCGACAAGATGCACCGCTCCTTCGAGGACACGATCCGGCAGAATGTCGTCATCATGACAAGCATCTACGTGGCGGTTGCCGTTCTGATCACGTTCGGAGTCGCTTACAACGGGGCTCGTATCCAGCTGTCGGAACGGGCCCGCGAACTGGCCAGCCTGCGCATCCTCGGGTTTTCGCGCGGCGAAGTGTCTTTCATCCTGATGGGGGAGACGATGCTGCTGGCCCTGCTGGCGCAGCCTCCCGGCTGGCTGATTGGGGGGGCAATCGCGTTTGCCCTCGCCGAGGGATCGACAAGTGACCTTTACGAGATCCCGCTTGTTCTTGAACCGGCCGGTTTCGCACAGGCCAGTCTCGTGGTGCTGGGGGCGGCGCTGGTGTCGTCGCTGCTGGTGCGGCGGCGGCTGGACAGTCTGGATCTGGTGCAGGTGATGAAAACCCGCGAATGAGGACACAGCGATGAAGACAAGAACCGTATTTCTTACCGGCCTTGGCCTGCTGACGGTTGGGTTTCTGGGCGTCGTCGCCTTTCGGACGGAGCCGGTGCCCGTCGACGCAGAGATCGCACGGGTCGCCCCGATGCGTGTGACGGTTGATGTCGAAGGCAAGACCCGCATCGCCGAGGTCTACGAGGTGGC
>JANSYB010000492.1 GCA_024742655.1 Paracoccaceae bacterium
CGCGGCCTCGTTGCCGCAGTTCGACCGCCCCCGCGCCCTTGCGCTGGCCGAGGCGGCCGCCGCACGCGGGGCCGAGACACGTCTGGATCTGCTGTTTTCTCTGGTCGACCTGTTCCTGTCCCGGCTGGCCCGGGCCGGGGCGACCGGGCAGGTCCCGCCGGAGGCCGTTCCGGGTGAGGCAGACTTACTGATGCGGCTGGCCCCGACACCGGACCGGGCGCGGGCCTGGGCCGATTGCGCGCAAGAGATCGGCGCGCGGGCGCGGCATGGGCGGTCGGTGAACCTTGACCCCGCGGCACTGGTGCTTGATACGGTGGTGAAACTGGCCCGAACAGCCGCCGGCTGACCCAAACACCCAAGGACCCATGACCGACCCGATCACCATCACAGACAGCCATTGTCACCTTGATTTCGAGACTTTCGACGAAGAGCGCGGCGACGTCGTCGCCCGGGCCGTTGCGGCGGGCGTGACCCGGATGGTCACAATCTGCACCAAGTTGCGGCTGGAGCCGCAGGTGCGCGCCATCGCCGAGGCGCACCGGGAGGTGTTCTACGCCGCCGGCACCCACCCGATGAGCGTGGCGGACGAGCCGATGGCGACGGTGGAAGAGCTGGTGACACTGGCCGAGCACCCCAAACTCGTGGGGATCGGCGAGACGGGGCTCGATTACCACTACACCGCCGAGAGTGCCGAAGCGCAGCGGCAAAGCCTGCGTGTGCATATCGAGGCGGCGCGCCGGACCGGCCTGCCGCTGATCATCCATTCGCGCGATGCGGATGACGACATGGCCCGGATCCTGGCCGAGGAACACGCCGCGGGCCCCTATAGCTGCGTCATGCATTGCTTTTCGTCGGGTGCGGCGCTGGCCCGCGCGGCGGTCGATCTGGGCTTTTACCTGTCGATGTCGGGCATCGCCGCCTTTCCCAAAAGCGGTGAACTGCGCGAGATTTTCGCCGCCGCCCCGGTGGACCGCATCCTGGTGGAAACCGACGCACCCTACCTGGCCCCGCCGCCCTATCGCGGCAAGCGGAATGAACCAGCCTATACCGTGCACACCGCCAAGGTGGGCGCCGAGGTCTTCGGCATGGACTGGCCGGATTTCGCGGCCCGGACACAGGCCAATTTCGACCGGCTCTTCTGGAAGGTCGCGCAGTACGAGGCGGCTGCCTGATGGCTGAGACGCGGTTTATTATCCTGGGCTGTGGCTCCTCCGGGGGGGTGCCGCGACTGGGCGGGAACTGGGGCGATTGCGACCCTGCGAACCCGCGCAACATGCGCCGACGCTGTTCGCTGCTGATCGAGCGGGAGAGCGAGGACGGCATCACCCGCGTTCTGATCGACAGCTCGCCCGATCTGCGGGCGCAACTGCTCGATGCGGGCGTCGGCACGCTGGATGCGGTGGTCTATACCCATAGCCACGCCGATCATGTGCATGGCCTCGATGACCTGCGGATGATCGTCTTCAACATGCGCCAGCGCCTGCCTGTCTGGGCCGATGGCGATACCCAGAACGCGCTATACTCGCGTTTCGGCTATGCCTTCATCCAGCCCGAGGACAGCCCCTATCCGCCGATCCTCGACATGCACACGATCAAGGGCGACGTGACGATCGAAGGCGCGGGGGGCGCCATCACGCTGCGCCCCTTCGAGGTCAATCACGGCTCGATCGAGGCGCTTGGCTTTCGCATCGGTGACCTGGCCTACCTGCCAGACGTGGCCGAGATCCCCGATGACAGCTGGCCGGTGCTGGAGGGGCTGGATTGCTGGATCCTCGATGCGCTGCGCCGCACGCCGCACCCGACCCATGCGCATCTGGAAAAATCTCTGGCCTGGATCGAACGCGCCGCGCCGCGCCGCGCGATCCTGACCAACATGCATATCGACATGGACTACCAGACCCTTGTCGAGGAAACGCCCGACCATATCACCCCGGCCTATGACGGCATGGTGATCACCTACCGGGACTAGCGCGCGATGCAGGCGCTGCTGGATGTCATCCTGCCGGTCTTTTTCGTGATTGGCTGCGGGTATCTGGCGGTCTGGCGGGGCTGGTTCTCGCAATCGGGTGTCGACGGGCTGATGAAGTTCACGCAGAATTTCGCAATCCCCTGTCTTCTCTTCACCGCCATTGCCCGACTCGACCTGGGCCAGAGTTTCGACTGGCGGTTGCTGTTCAGCTTCTACTCCGGGGCGCTGTCGGGCTTCATCCTGGGGCTGGTGGGCGCGCGTATGGTCTTCGGCCGCCCGTGGGAGGATGCGGTCGCCATCGGGTTCTGCTGCCTGTTTTCCAACTCGGTCCTGTTGGGCCTTCCCCTGACAGAGCGGGCCTACGGGGCCGACGCGCTTGAGGCCAATTACGCCATCATCGCGCTGCATTCGCCGTTCTGCTACGGCATCGGCATCTCTGTGATGGAGATCGTCAAGGCGCAGGGGCAGGCAGGGCCGGCACTGGTGCCCCGGGTGCTGAAGGCGATGTTTTCCAACGCGCTGATCATCGGCATCGCGGCGGGTTTCATGGTGAATTTCACCGGGCTCGGTCTGCCGGGGCCGGTCAATGACGGGCTGGATCTGATCGTACGCGCGGCCCTGCCGGCGGCCCTCTTCGGGCTTGGGGGCGTGCTGGTCAGTTACCGGCCCGAGGGTGATCTGCGGCTGGTGCTCTATATCTGTCTTGTGGCGCTCGTGATCCATCCGCTGATCACGCGCGGGCTTGGCCTGGCGCTGTCGCTACCGGTCGAGGCGACACGCTCGGCGGTGCTGACGGCGGCGATGGCGCCGGGGATCAACACCTATATCTTCGCCAGCATGTATGGCCGCGCGATGCGGGTGGCCGCC
>JANSYB010000588.1 GCA_024742655.1 Paracoccaceae bacterium
CGGCGCGAAACGCTGATCACCCTGATCGAATACGCGCTGCGCGGCGGTGAGCAGAAGGACGTGATGCAATGACCGAGCCGCAGGACGACACGGCGCAGGCCGACCGGCATATGCTGGAGGCGCTGATCTGCCCGCGCACCCACGGCGCGCTGGAATATGACGCGGCGCGTCAGGAACTGATCAGCCGCGGGGCGGGCCTTGCCTTTCCGATCCGCAACGGGATTCCAGTGATGCTGATCGACGAGGCGCGCGCGTTGGACTGAAGGCCCGCTGAAAACGGGCGCCTTGCGGCGCGCAGGATGTCTCGTCGTTGGCCTGCGGCCGCCGCCTCGGGGCGCGGGAACTGGCGCGATGCCCGTGTTCCATCCCGGGCGCTGCGGTCGGCGTCGGTCGCCTCCGGCGGGAGTATTTCGGGAACGATGAAAGGCCTTTTCAGGGTGTTTTGCGCGCCCGTTCGGCCATGACGTTCTGGCCTAGGATCAATGTATAAGCCTCCAGTGCGCGCAGTGCCTCATCGACCCGGGCGGCCTGATGGGCCTCGAGCGCATCGGCGATCCGGGTATGGATGCCGACGATTTCGCCGCGCGAGCGGGCGGTGAAGGTGATCATGTTCATCAATGGCTGCATGGCCTCGACGGCACCGGCCAGCTGATAGCTGAGCACGGGGTTGTCCGCCGCGTCGACCAATGCGCGGTGGAAGGCCACGTCGGAGGCGCAGAAGCTTTCGTCGGACAGGCCCGGCTGGGACTGGCGGTGGATTTCGGCGCGCATCGTGGCGAGGTGATCGGGGGTGCGGCGCGTTGCGGCCAGCGGCGCACAGGCGCGTTCCAGCGCATAGCGCGCCTCGCAGGCGGTCTCGAAACTGACGGCGTTCATCGACAGCAGCAGGGTGGAGGTGGTGATCTGCTGGCCGTAAGCCTCTTCGTAGCTGAGCCGGTTGACGAAGGCGCCGCCGAAGGCCCCGCGCTGCGTGCGTATGAGCGACTGCGCCGCCAGCCGTTTGAGGGCCTCGCGAACCGTGGGGCGCGACACATCGAACTGTTCGGCCAGTTCGGCTTCCGACGGCAGCCGTTCATCGACGATCATGCGTCCCTCGACGATGGCGTCGCGGATCGCCTGCGCGATTTGGGCGGAGAGATCGGGTTTCTTGTCCGTCGCGTTTTTCATTTGTCAGACCTTTAATTGTCTGACATTCATAGATCACCTTGCGACTCAAGAAAAGAGCGGACAATGCCGGACCGCGCCGTTTTGCTGCGAAATGTCTTATGGATCGGCTTTTTCGGCCTGATCCTGTTTGCGTGGTGGTGGCTTTACGCCATGGCCATGCAGATGGATCTGGACCTGATCGGTCGTCCGGGACCGCAGGGCGAGCGGATGCGCATGATGGATCCGCGCATGGACATGTACATGCCCATGGCCGAGTTCGGACCTCTGTTCGCGATGTGGGCGGTGATGATGGCGGCGATGATGTTGCCGACGCTGGTGCCGACCTTGCGCGCCTATGAGGACCTGATGAAAAGCGCCAATGGCACGCCCGCCGGCTGGCTGGGGGTGCTGACGGGCTACGCGATCGTCTGGGTGGCCTTTGCCGCCGCGATCGCCGCGCTCCAGCTGGCATTGCTGTTCGGCGGGGTTGTCGACATGCTGGGCATTGTGCGCTCCACGGCGGTTGCGGGCGGATTGCTGATCGTGGTGGGTGCCTTCCAGTTCACCCGCACCAAGGAAATCTGCCACGGCGTCTGTCACAGCCCGATGACCTATTTCCTGGGGCACTGGCGCACGGGGTTTGGCGGCGGGCTGCGCATGGGGCTGGGGCTGGGCGCGTTCTGTGCCGGGTGCTGCTGGGGGTTCATGGCGCTTGGTTTCGTGGGCGGGGTGATGAGCCTGCTCTGGATGGGCCTGGCCACGCTTTTCATGGTATTGGAGAAACTGCCGCAGATCGGACACCGGGTGACCCGGCCGATGGGCGTGCTATTGATAGCGGGCGGGCTGGCCGTTTTGGCCACGCCGCTGGTCACGGGAGGATAGATCATGGCCCTGAAACGCCGACAGGATGCCGACAAGCTGCCGGTCTCGCAACGGATCGACAACCGCATGGAAAACCCCAGGCGGCGCAAGATGACGCCAACGGAGTGGGCCATCAAGGGCGAGTTGTTCCTGAACTGCTCTTGCACGGTCTTCTGTCCCTGCGTGGTCAGCCTGGGTCAGCACCCGCCCACCGAGGGGCATTGCCA
>JANSYB010000632.1 GCA_024742655.1 Paracoccaceae bacterium
CCGATTGGGGGATCGATTCCGAATACGGCGTCCTGCGCGACGTGTTGCTGGGCCCGGTCGAAACCTTCGGCCACATGGACAACACCGCGTTCAGCTCGATCTACCGCGAAACCGCCAAGCTGGGACGCGCCTGGGATCACCAGGCGGCGGTGCGCCAGTACCGCGAGATGTGCGACGCCTACGAAGAGGCTGGCGTGACCATCCACACGCTGCCCGCCGACGAGCACCTGAAATACGGTGTCTACGCCCGCGATTCCAGTTTCATGACACCCTGGGGGGCCGTGATCACCCAAATGGCCAACCCGCGCCGCCGGGGCGAGTATTCCGCCGCGCTGCGGTTTTACCTGCAGGCGGGCATCCCGATCTACGACATGGTGAGCGCCGGAAATTTCGAGGGTGGGGATTTTCACATCGTTGAGCCCGGCGCCGTCCTGATCGGGCATACCGGGATGCGCTGTGAGGAAGTGTCGGCGCGCCAGATCGCGGACTGGGTCGAGAAAGAGGGCTGGGAGGTGCATCACGCCTTCATCGATCCCTACTACGTGCATATCGACCTGATGGTCTGCGTGATCGCGCCGAAATGCGCGGCCGTCTGTCTTGAGACGACGCCGGATCACGTCACCGACTGGCTGAAATCGAAGGGGTTCGAAATCATCCCCGTCGGTTTCCGTGAAACGATGGCGTTGGGCTGCAACGTGATGTCGCTGGGCGATGACCGGGTGCTCGCGCCCGCCGCCAGCACGGATCTCGTGGCCAAACTCCGCGCCAACGGTTTCACCGTCTATGACCCGGAAATGGACATGTTCACCATGATGGGCGGCGGCATCCATTGCATGGCGCAGTCGCTGCGCCGCGATCCCGGCTGATCGCGTCCCCTAAGGTGGCGCGCGCAAGGTGACGGGAGTGCCGTCATCGATCCGCTCATTGGGGTGGACGATCACCTTGTCGCTGTCGGACAGACCACTCAGGATTTGGGCGTGCCTGTCATTTGTCTGGCCCACCTCGACAAGGCGGCGAATGGCGGTCTCGTTCTCCAACACGAAAACGGCCCAATCCTCTCCCTGCCGGAACAGGGCGCTCAGCGGCACTTGCAGCACGTCCTCCTCTTCCCACTCAACGATGCGCAGGTAGACCGAGAACCCATGCCCCAGAGCGGTGCGTTCCTCGGGGGGCGTAACAAGGTCGAAGACGACATCGACGCGCTGTTCCTCGATGCCGAGGGCCGACACCTTGGTGTGGGCCGACGGCTCTATCCGCGACAGGCGCGCGTCCAGTGGCACGGGGCCGCCCCACCGCTCGACAATGGCACGGTCGCCCACCTCGAGGCGCACGGCGTCGGATGACAGGACATCGGCCACGATCTCGAGGTCATCGGGTCGGCCGACCGACAGAATCCGCGCCCCGGCCGTCACCGGGCGTTCGCTGATCATCTCGATCTCAAGCACGCGGCCATCGGCCGGGGCCGTGATCTCAAGACAGCACGCATCGGCCACCTCGGCGTTGCTGTCGGGTTCCTCCAAGGTGGCGCGGGCGCGGTCCAGCGCACCCTTGGCCATCTCGAGGTTGGAAATGGCCGCCTCTTGCGCTGCGCGCCGCACGCCAAGCGTCTGTTCGGCGTTTTCCAGCCGCGTCAGCGAGGCGACACCACGCGCCACCAGTTCCTTGGCGCGCCGGTATTCGTTTTCGGCCAGGGTCAGTTCTTCCTGCGCGCTGCGCAGCGTGCTGCGCGCCATGTGCAGACCGGCCTCGGCCTCGCGCACCGACGCCTCGGCCTGTACCCGGCTGCGGGGATCAAGCGGATCGGACGCCGCCGGTTCCACGATCGCGACCACGGTCTGCCCCCTGATCACCGCGTCGCCAACCCGCACCGGCGACCGGCGCACGACACCGCGGATCGGTGCGGCCACCTCGTAGACCTCGGCGATGCGGGTCTTGCCTTCGACATCAACCGTCACACGCATCGGGGCGACCCGTGCGATCTCTGCGTCGACGGGCACCGGCTCCGTCCGAAAGGCGACGACGCCCAGAAACCCAACCGTCAGC
>JANSYB010000721.1 GCA_024742655.1 Paracoccaceae bacterium
CCAGATCGAAAAGGTCACCTGGTGCAAAAGAGGCACCTCGCCGATGCCGATCTTGAAGGCCACGTTGGGGTCCTGCCCGATCACCGTGCTGATGTCGGGCACGCGCTTCCAGAACCGCAGCGCGGCCGAGGGGCGCACGGTTGCGCGCGTCATGGCGGCGATGGCGCCCCCATCGGGCGTGGCGTCAGGCTCGAACGGGGCGACGCCCGACCAGGCGCCGCGCGCCGAGACGGGTTCAAGGAAAAGCGTATAGTTTTCGCAGGCCCGTTGGCGGTAGCGACGAAAGATTCCTGCCGTTTCAAGCTGGGTGCTGGCGGTTTCCGGGTCGGGCCAGGTCGCCAGGATCGCGTAAACGCCGGTATTGGGCACCGGCGTGAACCCCTCGCCCGTGCCGGAGCCGCACAGTTTCCAGAACCCGATACCGGGCACCCGTGCCAGTGCGGGGCGCGCCAGACCCATCATCACAAATGCCCAGACCCGGTTCAGCCCGGGTGCGAAACGGAAAAAACTGAGGCTGACGGTCTGAATGGATCTGTCTCCGTCACAAGTGTCCAATTTCGTTGACATGGTTACACAGCCTGACATCCTGCGCAATGCGACATTGTCAACTTAACTAGACAGGTGTAGGGTTTGAATATGTTGACACGTGTTGATCCGACTCTGCGCGCGCAGATGGAACGCGAGATGGCCCCGCACGCGGTGGTCATCGGGGCCGGTCTGGGCGGTCTTGCCTCGGCCATGCGGTTGGGGGCCAAGGGGTACCGGGTGACGGTGCTGGACCGGCTGGACAGTCCCGGCGGGCGCGGATCGTGCCTGTGGGACAATGGCCACCGGTTCGATCTGGGCCCCACGATCGTGACCGTGCCGCAAGTCTTTCGCGAGCTTTGGGCGGCCTGCGGGCGCGACTTCGACGCCGATGTCGACCTGCGCGCGATGGATCCGTTCTATGAGATCCGCTGGCCCGATGGCAGCCATTTCACCGCCTGTCAGGACACCGACAGGATGCGTTCCGAGATCGGTCGCCTGTCGCCGGGCGACTTGCCCGGATACGAGAAATTCCTCAAGGACAGCGAACGGCGCTATGAATTCGGGTTCGAGGATCTGGGGCGCCGGTCCATGCATAAGCTGTGGGACCTGATCAAGGTGTTGCCCACCTTTGGCCTGCTGCGCGCGGACCGGTCGGTCTATGCCCATGCCGCCAAACGGTTCCGCGATGAGCGGCTGCGCATGGCGTTTTCATTTCATCCGCTTTTCATCGGGGGCGATCCGTTCAACGTGACGTCGATGTACACGCTCGTCAGCCACCTCGAAAAGGAATACGGCGTCCATTACGCGATCGGCGGCGTGGCCGCGATTGCCGAAGCGATGGCGAATGTCGTGGCCGATCAGGGCGGGCTTGTCCGGCAAGGCGCGGAGGTGGATGAGATCCTGCTCAAGAGCGGCCGTGCCACGGGCGTGCGCCTGACCGGGGGCGAGGTGATCGACGCCGATGTCGTCGTCTCGAACGCCGATGCGGGCCATACCTATGACCGCTTGCTGCGCAACAGCCCGCGCAAACGCTGGACCGGGCCGCGCCTTGCGCGCTCGCGCTGGTCCATGGG
>JANSYB010000307.1 GCA_024742655.1 Paracoccaceae bacterium
ATGGGCTATATGCGGCCCCGGACACTGGCCGAGATGCGCAGGGTCAAGGCCGAGGGCGGGTGGGGCGTGGTCTGCACCGAGTATAACTCGATCCATCCCACCTCGGATGACCTGCCGCACCCGTCGGCCTCTCTGTGGAATGACAGCGATATCCGCGCCCATGCCCTGATGACCGAAAAGGTGCATGAATATGGCGCATTGGCCGGGGCCGAGCTTTGGTATGGCGGCGCGCGCACGGCCAACATGATGACGCGCGAGGTGTCTATGGACATCCAGTCGGTGCCGAACCTTGCAGGCCACCCCTATCAGACCCGGGCGATGGACCGCGCCGATATCCGCAACCTGCGCCGCTGGCATCGCAAGGCGGCGATCCGGGCGCGTGATGCGGGCTTTGATATCGTTTATGTCTACGCCACGCATACCTATCTTTTGTCCAACTTTCTCAGCCGCGAGGCCAACACGCGCAGCGACGAATACGGCGGCAGCCTGGAAAACCGCGTGCGGCTGGTGCGCGAGTTGATCGAGGAAACCAAGGACGCGGTGGGCGACCGCTGCGGGGTGGCCGTGCGGTTTGCCGCCGACGAGGAAATCGGCGAGGACGGCAAGCCAATCCACGGCGAACGGCGTGACATGTTCGGCCTGCTGGCCGATCTGCCTGACCTGTGGGACATCAACATCGCCAGTTACTCGGTCGAGATGGGCGTGTCGCGCTTTACCAAGGAGGCCGCACTTGAGCCCTACATGGATTTCGTCAAGGGGCTGACCGCCAAGCCGGTGGTCACGGTGGGCCGCTTCACCTCGCCCGACACGATGGTCAGTCAGGTCAAGCGCGGGATCACCGATTTCATCGGGGCGGCGCGCCCGTCCATCGCCGATCCGTTCCTGCCCCGCAAGATCGAGCAGGGCGCGTTCGACACGATCCGCGAATGCATCGGCTGCAACGTCTGTTATTCGGGCGATTCCATCGGGGTGCCGATCCGCTGCACCCAGAACCCCACAATGGGCGAGGAATGGCGAAAGGGCTGGCACCCCGAACGGGTCGCGCCCAAGGGATCGGACAGCACGGTGCTGGTCGTGGGTGCGGGACCGGCCGGGATGGAGGCGGCGCGGGCATTGGGTGCGCGCGGCTACAAGGTGATGCTGGCCGAGGCGACGCGCGATCTGGGCGGTCGCGTGACGCGCGAGGCCAGCCTGCCGGGGATGAGCGAATACATCCGTGTGCGCGATTACCGCGAACAGCAGCTGCCCAAGATGCCGAATGTCGAGGTCTTCCGCGAAAGCCGCCTGAGCGCCGAGGATGTCATGGCCGTGGGCGCCGATCACGTGGCCATCGCCACCGGTGCGCGCTGGCGGCGCGAGCGGTTCGACGGTCTGCGCTACGTTCCGGTCACCGCGCCGGGCAGCGATGCGGTGATCCTGACGCCCGACGATATCATGGCCGGCACGATGCCCGAGGGCCCGACATTGGTCTATGACGAGGATGGGTATTACATTGGCGGCGTGATCGCCGAGGCGATCCGGGCGGCGGGGGGCGAGGTGACGTTGGCCACCCCTTCGGACGTGGTGTCGGAATGGGCCGGCAAGACATCCGAGCGCTGGCGCGTGCGCAGCCACCTGATGCGGTTGGGCATCGGGATCGAGCTGTCGCGGACGCTGAGCGGTTTCGACGGGGCCGGGGCGGTTCTGGAATGCACCTATGGCGGGGTTGGGAAAACCCTGCCGGTCCGCTCAGTCGTGATGGTCACGCAGCGCGCGCCCTGCGATGAGCTTTACCAAGAGATTCTCAACACCGTGGACGGGGAGGCGGGCAGGCTGCCCTTCAGCCTGACGCGTATCGGTGATTGCGAGGCGCCGGGGATCGTGGCGGCGGCGGTCTATGCCGGGCACCGCTATGCGCAGCAGATGGATGATCCGGTGGATATCGACCAGCCGTTGAAACATGACCGCGTCGATGTGGGCCAGACGCCGGAGGGGGCGCATCTGTCCGGGGCGGGGCAGGAATATCTTGAAAAGCTCAAGCTCTATTACGAAGAGGAAATCGAGGGCGAGGCCTATTTCAAGGCCATCGCCGCGCGACTGACCGACCCCGAACAGCGCCGCAAGATGCAGATGATGGCCGAGGTGGAAACCTATGCCGCCGCTGCCGTGCGCCCATTGCTGGACAAGTACGGCCTGACACCGCGCGCCGCGCAATCGCTGCACGACAACGGCACCGCGCAGGCCGCGCAGGTCACCGATGCATGGGACGGGTTGATCGCCGGGATGCGGCGCAGTTTCCCGGCCTATATGGATGATTTTTACCGGCTCGAGGCGCTGGCCCCGGACGAGGATCTGCCGGCCCTGCGGGTGCTGACCGCGCATGAAACCGCCGCCATCGCCTTTCTGGAGGCCGAGGCGGCCGGGGCCGCGGACAGCGCCGCACCCATGCGCCACTATCTGGAGACCGGAGCGGCGTGAGGACGCGGCTCGCATATCTGGGTCTTGCCCTGCTGTTGCTGGCAGGGGGGGCGTTGGCGTATGGCCTGACGCGCCCCGCGCCAGAGGTGGTGGTGGAGCAACCCGAATGCGACACCTGCAGCGCCCGCAAGCAAAGCCTGTCGCGCCTGCGCGAGGCGCTGAGCGCGCCGGACGGGACGGCGGAGTGACATGATGGACGGCGCACAGGGCTTTCCGCATCTCTTCGCCCCGCTGGAGATCCGCGGTCAGGTACTGAAGAACCGGATCTTTTCGACCGGGCACATGACAGTGATGCTGCAGGACGGTCTGCCGACCGACCGGATGGTGGCCTATCACGCGGCGCGGGCGCAGGGAGGTGCGGCGCTGATCATCATAGAGGCGGCCCGCGCGCATCCATCCGGCGACAGCGGCCGCCCCGCCATTCGCGCCTATGACAAGGCCTGCATTCCGGGCTACCGGCGTATTGCCGAGGCCTGCCAGCCCCATGGCTGCAAGGTCTTTGGCCAGTTGACCCATCCGGGCCGCGAGATGCCCATGGCCGCTGACGGAACCCACGCGGTGGCCTATGCCCCCTCGGCCGTGCCCAATGAACGCTTTCACGTGATGCCGCGCGCCATGAACGGCGCGATGATCGCGGATATTGTCGCAGGCTTCGGCGCGGCGGCGGACCGGTTGTGCCGCGCGGGCCTTGACGGGGTCGAGGTGATCGCCTCGCATGGCTACCTCCTGGGGCAGTTCCTGAACCCGCGCACGAATATCCGCGCGGATGGGTATGGCGGGACGTTCGATAATCGCGTGCGCTTCGTCCGCGAGGTTTTGGCGGCGGTGCGGAGGGGCGCGGGCGATGCGATGATCGTCGGTCTGCGCCTGTCGGGCGAGGAAAAGGACCATGACGGGCTGGACCAGCCCGAGATGCTGGACATCGCCGCCGCGCTGGCCGGGGACGGCGTTCTGGATTACCTCAACGTCGCCGCGGGCACCTCTGCGGGGCTGGCGGGCTCTACCCATATCGTGCCGCCCATGGCCTATGAGGCCGGTTATACCGCGCCGCTGGCCGCGGCGATCCGCGCGCGGGTCGACCTGCCGGTTTTCGTCGCGGGCCGGATCAACCAGCCCCAGATTGCCGAGCAGGTTCTGGCGACTGGGCAGGCGGATATGTGCGGCATGACCCGCGCGATGATTTCCGACCCCGAGATGCCCGCCAAGGCGCGCACCGGTCAGGCGGACGATATCCGCGCCTGCGTGGCCTGCAACCAGGCCTGTATCGGGCATATGCTGAACGGCTATCCCATTTCCTGCATCCAGCGCCCCGAGACCGGGCGCGAGTTGGAGTACGGCACGATGACTCCCGCCGACACCCCGCGCCGGGTCATGGTGGTTGGTGGTGGCCCTGCGGGGATGAAGGCCGCAGCAGTCGCCGCCGCGCGGGGCCACCGCGTGACGCTGTTCGAGGCCGGTGCCGCCCTTGGCGGGCAGGTGTCACTGGCGCAGCTTTTGCCGGGACGGGCGGAATTCGGCGGCGTGACCACGAACCTTGCGCGCGAGGTCGAGCGCGCGGGTGTCACGGTGCGCCTGAACACGCGGGTCACGCCCGACCTGATCGCACAGGAGGCGCCTGAGGAGGTGATCCTTGCTACCGGGGCCGTACCGCGCGCCGCGCCGGTCGAGGGCGCGGACAGCGCGCATGTGGTCGAGGCGTGGCAGGTGTTGCGCGGCGAGGCCAATATCGGCAGCCGGGTGGTCATTGCCGACTGGCGCTGTGACTGGGTGGGGCTTGGCCTTGCCGAACGTCTGGCGCGGGATGGCTGTCACGTGCGGCTGGCGGTCAATGGCATGGTGGCCGGGCAAAGCATTCCGCAATATGCCCGGGACGTCTGGCTGGGTACGCTGCACCGGCTGGG
>JANSYB010000602.1 GCA_024742655.1 Paracoccaceae bacterium
CATTCGGATGTCGCCATGGCCGGGGCCATCGGTCAGCCCGACGCGCATTCCGGCGAAATCCCTTGCGCCTATGTGGAACTTGTCGAGGGCGGCAGCGCCACCGGCGACGACCTGCTGGAGCATTGCAAGGTCCACGTCCATGAGCGGGCCGCCGTGCCGAAACATGTCGAGGTTCTGCCGGAGCTGCCCAAGACGGCGGTGGGCAAGGTTTTCAAGCCCGACCTGCGCAAACGCGCGATCACCCGCATCTACAATGCCGAGCTTGATAAAGAAGGCATCGCCGCGCATGTCACCGAAGTGGTGGACAGCAAGAAACGCGGGCTGGTCGCCGTTCTGGACAAGACCGGAGAGGTCGACGAGGCGCGCATTTCCGAAGTTCTGGGCCGCTTCGTGCGCCCGTGGGTATGGACCGGAACCGATCTGAGCTGAGGCCGATCGCCTGCCGCCCCGGGCAATGGCGAAAGACTTTGACCGCGATCAAGGCGTAACCGCGTGTTTTGGGGCAGACTTTCCTTACCCGGCCACATCTGGGCCCGGGCAACAGGAAAGGAGTTTGAACATGGTTGAAAAGTCTCAAAACGCCGGTTTGTGGCCCACCTTTTACGAGCCTTTCCGGCATCTGGGGACCCGCGTGGCCGACTGGCTCTCGCCCGCCTCGGACGCCAAGGCGGATGACAACGCCTACCGCATCAGCATGGAACTGCCCGGGGTCGAGGAAAAGGATATCGACGTCTCGGTGCATGAGGGCGTCGTGACCGTGAAAGGCGAAAAGAGCGCCGAGCGCGAAGAGAAAGGCGACACGTGGTTCTTTTCAGAACGCCAATACGGGGCTTTCAGCCGCACCTTTCGCCTGCCCGGCGATGCCGACGGCGAAAAAATCGAGGCGCATCTGAAGGACGGTGTTCTGAATATCAGCGTTCCCAAGGCCACGGCAAAATCCCCCGAGGCCCGGAAAATCGCGATCAAGACGGGATAAGCGATCTTGTGTGCCGGCGTGGTATCGCCGGCACCTGTCAGGCCCCACGCCAATCCAGTATGTCCTGCACGCCGATCCGCTCTGTCCGGTAGGTGTTCACCGGGTGGTCCCCCGCCGCGTAACCAAAGGAGATGGCGCAGAGGATCACACGGTCGTCGGGCAGGCCGAAATGGCGACGGATCAGTGCGGGATAGGCCGCGATGGCGGCCTGCGCGATGGTGTCCACGCCGCGCGCCTTGGCCGACAGCATGAAGGCGGTCAGGAACCCGCCCGCATCCAGGGCGCCATAGGCGCCCAGCACGCGCGGGATATGCAGGATCGCCACATGCGGCGCGTCGAACAGCTCGAAATTGCGCATCGACTGGCGCGCGCGGGCCTCCCGGTCCTCGCGCGCGATGCCCACGGCGGCATAGAGCGCATAGCCACAGGTGCGCCGCCGTTCGCCCAATTCATCCGGGTAGCCTTCGGGCCAGTCGAGATCGGGCGCCGTCTTGCCGGTCTGAACCTCGTGAAGCAGCGCCTGTCGGAAACGCTCGGTCTCGTCGCCTTGGGTGACGACCAATTGCCAGGGCTGGGTGTTGTTCCAGCTGGCCGTATGCCGGGCGGTGTCGACGATCCCCTCGATCACCTGCACGGGCACCGGATCGGGCCTGAAGGCGCGGCAGGAATAGCGCGCCTGCATCAGGCGCTTGAGGCTTTCGGCGTCGTCGGTCATGCGCTCTCCTATTGACTCATGGCGATGGCATAGCCGACCGCGCCGGCCACCAACAGCCCCAGAACCACGGCAATCGCGATCTTGATCGCGGACCAGGGCCGTTCGCCCTGCACCTTGCCGTTGCGGCCATTGACCACAAAGCGATAGGTCTCGCCCCGGTACTTGTACGCCGCCAGCCACACCGGCAGCAGCACATGCTTGAACGTCACGTCGCTGACAGCGGTGTCGATGGAGTGGATGCGCTGTCGGTCACCGCCGATGTCGAAACGCACATCGCGGGCAATCACGTTGTCCATGATGCCCCGCGCCTCGGCAAACCCTTCGCCCAGTTCCACCTGGTAGCCCTCGGCGCGGAACCCGGCCAGGTATTCGGGGCTGTAGGGCTCCAGATCCGACAGGTCCCACGGCTCCAGCGCGTCGGTATAGCGTTTGGGCAGGGTGCGGCTGGCCAGCACCAGAACATCATCGAAGAACCGCGCCACC
>JANSYB010000306.1 GCA_024742655.1 Paracoccaceae bacterium
CCTGATCGCGTCGCTGCGCGCGGCGGGATACGAGGCGGGCTACATGACCGGCTATTTCTTTCCCGAGGAAAAGCGCGGCACCTGCGAAGACATGCATTGCTGGGTCGTGAGCCGCCACGCGGGCGAGGTTCTGGAATGGGACATCGCCCATCACATGAAGATGGGACGCCAGCCGGTGGCGCCGGCCCTGAACCCCAAACCGGGACGGCGCGTTCCGATGGCGCATTCCATGGGGCTGTCTTTCCCCGAATGTGGTCTGGACGACCTCAAGCTCATCGCCGAGCCGATCCGCCTGACGGGGCAGGGATGGGCGCGCTGTGATCTGGATATTCGCCTTGAGGATTGGGCTGGATGACCGCCGGCGGCGATATCCTCGTGCTCAATGCCGGCTCTTCTTCGATCAAGTTCGCGCTGTTCGACGCTTCCCTGACCGAGAAACTGTCGGGGATCGCGGCGGGGATCGGCGACCAGTCCTTCCTTGAGATCGCAGGCGAGCGGCGGGAGGTGCCGCTGATCGACCACCGCGCGGCGCTGAGCGCCGTGCTCAAGGCGCTGGAGAAGAGGGGCGTCACGATCGAGGGTCTGCGCGCCGCCGCCCACCGGGTGGTGCACGGGGGCCGCAAACTGACCACGCCGGTAAGGATTACGCCGGAGGTTCGCAACGAGATCGAGGCCTGTTCGCCGCTGGCGCCGCTGCACAACCCGCATAACCTTGCCGCGATCGACGCGTTGGCCGGCATTGCGCCCGACCTGCCGCAATTCGCCAGTTTCGACACCTCGTTTCACGCCACCAACCCCGATGTCGCCACGCGCTATGCCATTCCCCGGATGATGGAGACCAAGGGCATCCGCCGCTACGGGTTTCACGGGTTGAGCTATGCCTCGCTTGTGCGTCGCCTGCCGGAGGTGTCGGGGGAGCCGCTGCCCTCGCGCCTGCTGGCCTTTCATCTGGGCAATGGCGCATCGCTATGCGCGATCAAGAACGGGCAGTCGATCGCCACCACGATGGGGTATTCCCCGCTGGACGGGCTGACCATGGGCACGCGGTCGGGCGGGATCGACGCCAACGCGGTGCTGCGGCTGGTCGAGGAAAACGGGCTGGAGCGGACCAAGGCGATCCTGAATCACGAAAGCGGCCTGCTGGGCCTGTCGGGGGGCAAATCCGACATGCGCAAGCTGATGCTGGATCATACCGCCGACAGCGATTTCGCGATCGAGCATTTCTGTTACTGGAGCCTGCGTCACGCCGGCAGTCTGATCGCGGCGCTGGAGGGGGTGGATGCCATCGCCTTTACCGGCGGGATCGGGGAAAATGCCGTGGGTGTGCGGGCCCGCATCCTGCGCGGTCTGGAATGGATCGGCGTGCGCATGGACCCGGATGCGAACCACGGGCGCAAGGCGCGGCTTCATGCAGAAAGCTCGAAGGTGGCCGTCTGGGTGATCCCGGCCGAGGAGGAACGCACCATCGCGATGGATGCCGTCCAATGCCTGGAGGCGCAGGCGTGATGGGGTGCGCGTCAGCCAAGCGCCAGCGTTACGGCCGTGGCGGCGACGATATCGTCCACGCTGGCGCCGCGGCTGAGATCGCAGACCGGCTTGGCGAAGCCTTGCAGGATCGGGCCAAGCGCCTGTGCCCCGGCCAGTTCCTGTGCCAGTTTGTAGGCAATGTTGCCGGCATCCAGATCGGGGAAGATCAGCGTATTCGCATCGCCCGCCCCCAGCCCCTTTTTCGCGGCGATGGCGGGGTTGAGCGCGGCATCGGCCTGAACAGGGCCGATGAAGCCCGTCGTCTCGGCCGCGGCGCGCACCATCTCGACACTGTCGCCCGCGCCCGAGGTGCCGGTGGAAAAGGACAGCAGCGCCACGCGCGCCTGCCCCAAAAGGGCGCTGGCCGTGCGTTCGGAGGCCCGTGCGATGGCCGCAAGCCCCTCGGCATCGGGCGCGACGTTTACGGCGCAATCGGCAAAGATCATCTCGCGCCCGTCGGGAAAGAGCATCAGGAAGAACGACGAGGGCAGTGTCACGCCCTCGGACAGGCCGATGCCGATCGAGGCGGCCTCGATCACGCGGCGCGTGGGCGCATCGGCACCCGCCACCATCGCGTCGGCCTCGCCCGAGGCGACCATCGCGGCGGCAAGGTAAAGCGGCTTGGACAGCATCCGGCGCGCGATAGTTTCCTTCAGACCGCGCGACTGGACAAGGGCGGCGACATGGGCTTCCGAAACCTGCCCCAATGGGGCCGGGTCACAGATGCCTTGCCGGGACAGTTCCCTTGCGGCGCCGGCGACGCAAGGGTCCTCCAGCTCGGGAAAGACGACGCGCGCATCGCGCGATTTCGCCCGTTCGATGGCACGATCAAGTGCGGACATGGCCCCCTCCGGCTTTTCCCTGAAAGGAGACAGCGATGAGCGATGACGTCAAGATCAACCGTGGCCTTCTGGGCATCTATTTCGAACGTTCCGCCGTCAGCGACATCAATGGCGCCAAGGGTGAACTGAGCTACCGCGGCTACTCGATTCATGATCTTGCGACTCAATCGACCTTTGAGGAAGTGGCCTATCTGCTGATCCACGGCGAATTGCCGGGCGCCGGGGAACTGTCGGGTTTCGATGCAAGGCTGAAGGCCGCGCGGGTTTTGCCCGGGCCGGTATACGACATCATCCGCGCGGCGAAGGACGGCCACCCGATGGATGTGCTGCGAACCGCCGTGTCGGCGTTGGCCGCGCTGGAGCCGGGCAGCCAGCAGGTCGGCGAAGAGGCCTTCATCGAGAATGGCATCCGCCTGACCAGCCAGATCCCGATGATCGTGGCCGCGCATGAGGCGATCCGCAATGGCCGCGATCCGGTCGCCCCCGATCCAGAGCTGAGCCATGCCGCGAACTGGCTTTGGATGCTGAAGGGGGAACGCCCGTCGGATGCGGCGGCGCGGCTGGCCGACGTGGATTTCATCCTGCATGCCGAGCATGGCAGCAACGCCTCCAGTTTCGCCGCCCGCGTTACGGTGGGGACCGAGGCCAACCTGCACGGCGCGATCGTCACGGCGCTGTCCACGCTGGCAGGCCCGGCCCATGGTGGCGCGGCCGAGGACGTGATGAAGATGGTCCACGAGATCGGCAGTCCCGAAAACGCGGCTGATTATGTCAAGGCCAAGCGCAAGGCGCGCGCGCCCGTCACCGGTTTCGGGCATCGTGTCTACAAGGCCGAGGACCCGCGCGCGCGACACATGCGCGAGGGCGTCAGGAAACTGGGCGAGGAGATGGGCGCGCCCGAATGGTACGAGATCCTGCAGGCCGTGGTCGCGGCGATGCAGCCCTATGCGCGGCACGGTCTGAACGTGAATGTCGATTTCTATTCCGGTGTCATCTACCAGTTGCACGGAATTCCGATGGACCTGTACGTTCCGATCTTTGCCATCGGCCGCGTGCCCGGCTGGGTGATCCAGTGCATCGAGCAGCAGCGGCGCAACATCCTGATCCGTCCCCTGACACTGTATGACGGACCGGAGCCGCGGGCCTATGTGCCGATCGAAAACAGGTAAATCCGACCCCGGACGCGGATTTTCCGAAGATCATGTTTCGGAAAACCGACACAGCCGGGAAAACGGTCGCAAAGGAATATTTTCTGCACTAGCGTGCGCGAAAACGAGGAAAGCGTCATGAGCCAGCAGCCGCAGATCAACACATCGCCGCCCGTCTCCGACGAGGTGCGCAAGACGACCTGTTACATGTGTGCCTGCCGTTGCGGGATCAACGTGCACATGAAGGATGGCAAGGTCGCCTATATCGAAGGCAACCGCGACCACCCGGTGAACAAGGGTGTTCTGTGCGCCAAGGGCAGCGCGGGCATCATGCAGCACAACGCGCCCTCGCGCCTGCGTGCGCCGCTGAAACGGGTGGGGCCGCGCGGGTCCGGCGAGTTCGAGGAAATCAGCTGGGACGAGGCGCTGGAGATCGCTGCCGGCTGGCTGGAACCGATCCGGCAGGAAGACCCGTCCAAGCTGGCGTTCTTCACGGGCCGGGATCAGTCGCAATCCTTCACCAGTTTCTGGGCGCAGAATTTCGGCACGCCGAACTATGCCGCGCATGGTGGGTTCTGCTCGGTCAACATGGCCGCCGCCGGAATCTACACGATGGGCGGGGCGTTCTGGGAATTCGGGCAGCCGGACTGGGATCATACGAAACTTTTCATGATCTTCGGTGTGGCCGAGGACCATGATAGCAACCCGATCAAGATGGGCATCGGCCGGATCAAGGAGCGCGGTGCAAAGGTGATCGGGGTGAACCCGATCCGCACGGGATACAACGCGGTGGCCGATGAATGGGTGGGCATCACGCCGGGCACGGATGGCCTGTTCATCCTGGCGCTGATCCACGAGCTTTTGCGCGCGGGCAAGATCGACCTCGAC
>JANSYB010000452.1 GCA_024742655.1 Paracoccaceae bacterium
ATCGGCGGCACACCGGGCACCTATGCCGAAGCCGCGGTCGTCCCGGCCTGGCAACTGGCGAAAGTGCCCGACGGTGTCGACGACCTGACCGCCGCCGCGCTGCCCCTTGTCGCGATCACCGGCTGGGAGGCGCTTTATGACCGTGCGCAGCTCGAAGCGGATGAACATGTTCTGATCCATGCTGGTGCGGGCGGTACCGGCCATGTCGCGATCCAGCTTGCCGCGCTGCGCGGGGCGCGTGTCGCCACGACGATCAGCACGCCTCAGAAGGCCCGGTTTGCCGAAGACCTCGGAGCGGAACTTTCCATCAATTATCGCGATTTGGATTTCTCTGCCGCAGCCCGGGATTGGTCCGGCGGGCTGGACGTCGCGCTCGACAACGTCGGAGAGGCGGCCATGCGCGCGACCTATGCCGCGATGGCGCCGTTCGGTCGTGTGATCACGCTGATGGGCATAGCCGCGGACGATGCGGACATGACAGCCTACAACATGAACCTCACACTTCACAATGTGATGATGCTGACGCCGATGTGGCTTGGTCTAACATCCCGCCTTCGCGCCCAGGCACAGATTGTGCGCGAGGCTCTTGCGTTGGTCGAAAACGGGGCGCTGCGCATAAAGCACGCCGAGACCTTTCCGTTCCAAGACGTGGCCGCAGCCCATGACTACCTGGAAACCGCTCACGCGATGGGCAAGGTCACTTTGAAAATCGGCTGAGCGGCAAACGGCGCGGGTTGCGGCGCCTACATCGTCTCCAGGCAGTGCCGCCGGAAGGCGCGTTTGAGCATGTCGAGTTCCTCGCGCAGCAGGGTCAGTTCCGCGCGGATGTCATAGCTCAGCGCATCGCCGGACAGCAGGGCGAAACTGCCTAGCGTCTGGCCGGTCTTGCGCTCGTTGATCAGGAAAGTCTGCACCCCGTCCGCGATCGCCTCGACCGGGATCGGGACACGGATGACCCAGTGCCGCTCCTCCGGCTTCTCGATCACTTCGACGCCGGGGACGTCGTCCTGCAGATGGGTGACCTGAATGTCGGGTTGAAAGTTCCCGTCGCCTTCAGATGTCAGAACCCCTTCCCAAACGCCCTCGAACAGCCGTGTCTTGGTCAGTGTCATGTCCTGCATGAATGTCTCACTCCGTCAGAATTCGGCTCTTGGCCGGCGGCTGAATATCAGATCGCGCAGGATGACCTGGCTCATCTGCGGGTTCTCGAAAATCAGGTCGATCCAGCCCCGTTCGATGCGCTTTTCGTTCAGGTTGGAATAGGCCAGATCGAATTCGACCATGATTTCTTCTTCATGCAGGGGCAATTCACGCACGATCTGTTCGGTGTTGGGGCCGTGCTTGATGTTGAGCCGCGCAAAGATTTCCAGCGGCTTTTCCATTTCCACGATGGTGTCCATCCGGATCAGGTGCCGGCGTTGCAACCCGCTGACCGCCGCCTCGGGCAGGTCCAGCACCAGCGACAGGAAGGAGCCATCGAAATTGAACACGTCCATCCGAAGCCCGTAAGGCGCTAGGTCGGCCTCTCTGGTGTTTCGCAACTGGCGCAGTGTCAGCTCTGATTGTTGACAGTCATGAAACAGTGTCAGTTCATCGCCCAGCTTGGTCTTGCTCAGAACCGATGAGCGCCCCGGCACGGCAAGCGGTTCGCGCCACAGCGCGGGGCGCCAGGACCAATCCGTTCCATGCGGCTTGGGAAACGCATTGGAGCCAATCATCGGCAGCGCCAGCCGGTTATCGGCGACAGAGATCAATTCATTGAGATGATGCCGCAACTTGCGGGCCTGTGCGCGTTCCGAGCGAAGATGCGACAGAGACATGGCAGGGGCGCTGCGAGAGGCCCGCCGCCAGCGGCGCAACCCGCGCCGATGCGCGATCCAGTCGAGGATCGAACTTCGCAACTCAATCATACTACGCCCATATCGTGGTTTGCCCTAGTCTGCCCGATGCAACCTTGTCATAGCATTAACCCGACTTTGGAAACAATCCACCGATCAGCCCTTGGAGGCCCGGTCACTCATTCAGCTTGCCTCGTCCGGCGTCGCGGGTGTCGCGTTTCCACTTGGCGCCGTGGGGCGGTCACCCATTTCGGGGCTGGCCGCGCGCAGCGTTTCGGCAAGCTGCCTGATCAGACGACGTCCATCCGCACCGGCCACCCGACTGCCTTGGCGGCCGTAAGCGGCCAATCCGACAAGGTGCCCGTTGATCAGCATGCCCCCGCGCCAGTAGCGCGGGTCGCCGCCCGGCAGGGCCCGCGCGCCGCCAGCATCCAGATGCACCATGGCCAGGCCATCGCCGTCCACGGTTTGCAGGGCGCGCTTGGGGGCCATGCTTTGCGCGATGGCGGCGGCCGTGGGCTGTTTGGCGCCTGCGCGCCGCGGCAGAACCGAGACGACCAGCAGGGCCGGGTCGACCGACGGGCCGGCCTGACCGGTCAGCGTCTGGCAACTGGCCAGCACGACAACGGTACTCGTGCCGCCTCGGCGGGTGTTGTCGCCATCGATACAATACCCGCGCGGGCCCCGTACCACGACGCGTCCGCCATAAAGAGACAATTCCTGCAAAACCTGTTGCGGCCGGCCGGGCGCCGCCGTGGCACCCGGGCCGGTCTCTCGTGTCGCGTCCGGCAGGCTCATGCAGGCCGCCAGGGGAATTGTCAGGGCAAGACCACGCGCCCGGTACACAAAGCGCAACAGGACCTCAGAGATCCATATACACATGCCGTTCGGCCTTTGCCCCGGGATGGGTGACGGCGCCCTTGTAGGTTTCGCCGACAAGCTGCGCGAATTTCCACACCGCACCAGAGGCATAGATCGTCTCGCGCGGGCCGGACCAAGCTGCCTTGCGCGCGGCCAGCTCGTCGTCGGACAGATCAACGCTCAACTCTCCGGCGACGGCGTTGATCGTGATCACGTCGCCACTCTTGATCAGGGCGATCGGCCCGCCATGCGCGGCCTCGGGGCCGACATGCCCGACGCAGAAACCACGTGTCGCGCCAGAAAAGCGGCCATCGGTGATCAGCGCCACTTTCTTGCCCATGCCCTGACCGGACAGGGCGGCGGTGGTGGCCAGCATCTCGCGCATTCCGGGGCCACCGGCGGGCCCTTCGTTGCGGATGACGATGACTTCGCCTTCCTCGTATTCACGGTTCTGAACGGC
>JANSYB010000299.1 GCA_024742655.1 Paracoccaceae bacterium
GACGCCCTGGAAAATGTGGGATTTGCCCAGTGGCCAGCCCGCCGCGGGGGCGCGGACGGTCGAGGCGCAAACGGTCCTGGAAGAGGCGCTGGAGGGCGATCCGTCAGCCATGCATCATCCCGGCCTGCTGCATCTCTACGTGCACCTGATGGAAATGTCGCCCTTTCCGGAAAAGGCGCTGAAGGCCGGCGATGCGCTGCGCCGGCTGGTGCCCGATGCCGGGCACCTGATTCACATGCCAACGCATATAGATGTTCTGTGCGGGCATTATCAGAACGTGGTGGACTGGAACGAGGCGGCGATCGAGGCCGACCTCAAGTTCTATGAGGAGCGGGGCGCCTTCAACATCTATACCGGCTACCGCCAGCACAATTATCACTTCGTGATCTACGGCGCGATGTTCCTTGGCCAGTTCGAGCCGGCCATGCGCGCCGTGCAGGGGATGGCCGAGACCACCCCGGAGGAGATGCTGCGCATGGAAAGCCCGCCGATGGCGGATTACTTCGAAAGCTACCTGAGTTTTGGTCCGCATGTTCTTGTGCGTTTCGGTCGCTGGCGGGAGGCGACCCAGCTGGAATTGCCCGATGATCCGGACCTTTACTGCACGCAGGCGGCGCATGTGCATTATGCCCGCGGTGTTGGTCATGCCGCCCTGGGCGAGGTTGACGCCGCACTGGCCGAGGAGGCGCTTTATCACGCCGCGATCGCACGCGTGCCGGAAAGCCGTACATTGCACAACAACAAGGTGGTGGATCTTCTGGCCATCGGGTCAGAGATGTTGCGCGGCGAGATCCTCTATCGTCAGGCAAACTACGACGAGGCCTATGCCGCCCTGCGCCGCGCCATCGCGCTTGAGGACACCCTGCCCTATGACGAGCCTTGGGGCTGGATGCAGCCGGTCCGTCATGCACTTGGCGCGCTGCTGCTGGAACAGGGTCACACGGACGAGGCCGAGGCGGTGTTCCGCGAGGATCTCGGCCTTGGCGGTCAACTTGCACGTGCCACCGTGCACCCGGATAACGTCTGGGCGCTAAAGGGTCTGAATGACTGTCTGAAGGCGCGCGGCGAAACCGTCGAGATCGTGCAGGTGCACCAGAGGCTGGATCTGGCGCAGGCGCGCGCCGACCGGGCTGTTGCGGCCTCCTGTTTCTGCGCGCAGGCCGCGATGCGCGCGGCCGAGTAACCCGCCGGTTATTCTGCCGCGATCTTGATGACCGGTTCCATCTCGGCCAGTTTTTCATCGCTGAGATGGCACTTGATCTGGTGCCCTTCGGCCAGCGTGCGTTGTGGCGGCACCTCTTTCTCGCAAAGGCCACCCGGAACCTCGGACTTCCAGCGGCAGCGCGTCTGGAACGGGCAGCCGGGCGGCGGGTTCATGGCCGACGGCACGTCACCCTCGAGCACGATATGCTTTTTCTCGACATGGGTGTCGGCGATAGGGACGGCGGACAACAGCGCCTCGGTGTAGGGGTGATAGGGCGGCGAGAACACCTGATCCGTGCTGCCCAGTTCCACCACGTGGCCCAGGTACATCACCATCACCCGGTCACTGAGGTAGCGCACGATGGACAGGTCATGGCTGATGAACAGCAGGGTCGTCTTCTTCTCGCGCTGAATTTCCATCAACAGGTCGGTCACGGCGGCCTGAACCGAGACATCCAGCGCCGAGACGGGTTCATCCGCCACCACGATACGCGCACCACCGGCAAAGGCACGGGCGATGCCGACGCGCTGTTTCTGCCCGCCTGACAGCTGCCGGGGCATCCGCTCGGCGAATTCCCGCGGCAGTTTCACGAGGTCCAGCAGGCGCATCATCTCGTCCCATCGTTCCTGATCGGAATTGCCGATGCCGAACACCTCGAGCGCGCGCATGATCTGTCGGCCAACAGTCATCGACGGGTTCAGCGTGTCGAACGGGTTCTGGAACACCATCTGGATATCGGCCACGGTCTTGGTGTCGCGGCGTTCGATCGGTGTGCCTTCGATATTGCGGTTGTCCAGCAGGATCTGGCCGTCGGTTGCCGTCTCAAGCCCCATAAGCACCTTTGCAAAGGTCGACTTGCCGCAGCCGGACTCGCCCACGATGGCGAGTGTTTCGCTTTCCCGCGCCTCGAAGCTGAGCGTTTCGTTGGCCTTGACCACCTTCTTTTCACCGGAGGACCCGAACAGCGCATTGGCGGCGACCTCGTAGTATTTCTTGAGGTTGTCCATGCGCAGAACGACCTCGCCCTTTTCGGTGGCCTCGGTCTGTACCGCCGCGGCAATGGGCGCGTTCCAGTCGATCTCATTGAACTTCAGACAGCGCGAGAAATGCCGGTCATCACCCGCGATCTGTTCCATCGGTATCGCCATGTTCGCGTTACAACGCCCCTCTTCGAAATAGTCGCAGCGCGGGCCGAAGTTGCAGCCCGGGGGCCGTTCATGCGGGAGCGGAAAATTACCCGGAATGGCCACGAGCGGCCGGGCGTTCTTGTCCGCACCCGGCAGCGGGATCGACCGGAAAAGCGCCTGCGTATAGGGGTGCTGCATCTTGTCGAACACGTCCTTGATGCTGCCGGTCTCGACCGCCTCGCCCGAATACATCACGCAGATGCGGTCGCATGTTTCCAGCACGAGACCGAGGTTGTGACTGATGAACAGCATCGAAGTGCCGTATTTCTTGCCCAGGTCCTTGACCAGTTCGACGACGGCTGCCTCGACCGTCACGTCCAGCGCGGTGGTGGGCTCATCGAGGATCAGCAGCGACGGCTTGGACATCAACGCCATCGCGATCACGATGCGCTGCTGTTGTCCCCCCGAAAGCTGGTGGGGGAAAGACTTCAGGATACGCTCGGGGTCGGGCAGTTTCACGTCGCGCACCACGTCAAGGGCACGCTGCCAGGCCTCGGACTCGCTGATGCCTTCGTGGATCATCGGCACCTCGATCAGCTGTTTGCCGATCTTCATGGCCGGGTTAAGCGAGGCCATGGGCTCCTGATAGATCATGGCGATCTCGTTGCCGCGGATATCGCGCAGTTCCTCGGCGCTCATCTGGCTCAGGTCGCGGCCCTTGAACTTGATCGTGCCGCCGACGACCCGGCCGTTCACGCCCAGATCCTGCATGACGCCCAGTGCCACGGTGGACTTGCCGCAACCGGATTCGCCGACAAGGCCCACCGCCTCGCCCGGCTGCACCTCGACCGAGAAATCCATCACCGCCGGAATTTCCCGCAGCCGCGTGAAGAAGGAAATCGACAGGCTGTCGATTTCAAGGATCGGGCCCTCGTAGTCTTGCAGTTTTGACATAGCTTAGTCCCTCAAGCTTTCTTCACGCAGACCATCGGCGAGAAAGTTCAACCCCAGAACGAGGCTGAGCAATGCCAGCGCGGGCGGAATGGCGATATGCAGGATGTTGGCACTCAGCAGGCGACGGCCGTCGATGATCATCTTACCCCAGTCTGCGCTTTCCGACTCAAGCCCCAGGCCAAAGAACCCGAGGGTTCCCAGAAGGATCGTGGTGTACCCGATCCGCAGGCAGAAATCGACCAGAAGCGGGCCGCGCGCATTGGGCAGGATTTCCCACAGCATGATGTACCACGGCCCCTCGCCACGTGTCTGGGCGGCGGCCACGTAGTCGCGTGTCTTGATATCCAGCGTCAGGCCCCGCACGATCCTGAACACGGTGGGCGAGTTGACGAACACGACCGAGACGAACACCACCAGCAGGTTGGGCGGAAAACTGATGACGCCAAGCGGATCGGCATCCCAGGCAATGCCCAGATACACCCACAGCCCGATCACCAGCGTTATCGCGACATACAGGTTCCGCTTGGCCGGCTGCGTGTAATACCGCGAATTCCACAGGATCACGAGAAAGACGAGCGGGAAGATGAACAGCACCGCCGCCATGTAGACGGGTATCCCGGTCTGCACGATCTCGGGGGTGACCAGCAGGTAGAAAAGCAGGATCACCGGGAAGGCCAGCACGAGGTTGGACAGGAACGACAGGACCGTATCGAACCTACCGCCGTAATAGCCCGCCGGCAGGCCCAGCGTGATCCCCACCATGAAGGCGAAGATGGTCGCAAAAGGCGCGATCAGCATGACCTTGATACTGCCATCCACCACCCGGCTGAACACGTCACGGCCAAGATTGTCGCCACCCAGAAGGTAATAGGCCCCGGCCTCGGGATCGGGGGTGCCGATCAGCTTGGTATAGGGCGTGCCCGGCAGCTTGTTCTTCATCATGGCCGATTGATCGAGCGGGTTATGCGTGCCGATCATGTCGAGTACGCCGGCGAACAATGCCGTGTAGACCCAGAACAGCACAAGCACGAGACCGATCATGCCGATCAGGCTGTCGAAGAGTTTGCCATAAAGGCCCAGCTTGCGCTTGTAGGCAATCGAGAGGGCAAAGGTGATGACCAGCGCGATCAGTGTTGGCAGGAACTGAATGATGATCTGACCGAAAATGGCGGC
>JANSYB010000438.1 GCA_024742655.1 Paracoccaceae bacterium
CCCCCGATGATCGTGGCGCCCGCGTCGCGCGCCAGAACGGCGTATTCGGCCATCAGTTCGGGGGTGCCGTCATAGTGGATATGGCCATCGACATATTTCGGGATACCGGCATTGCCCTTGGCCACGATGGGCCGCTCGGTGCCCTGCGCCACGAAGCCCAGAACCGTGCGCATCAGATCGGACGCGCCCACCCCGCAATTGGCCCCGAAAGCCAGAGGCGGATTGTCCAGCTTTTCGACCATCGTCGCCATGTCGGCCGAGGTCAGGCCCATCATGGTGCGACCCGCGGTGTCGAAACTCATCGTGCCGCACCAGGGCATGTCGGCCAGTTTGAACGCCTCGGCGGCGGCCTTGTATTCCTCGGGGGCGCTGATCGTCTCCAGCCAAAGAACGTCCGCGCCGCCCTCCTTTAACCCGTCGGCCTGCTCGTGAAAGATCTCGACGGCCAGTTCATGGGTCAGGGCGCCCATCGGGGCCATGATTTCGCCGGTGGGCCCGACCGAGCCTGCCACGACGATATCGCGGTCGCGCTTGTCGGCCACCTCGCGGCCGATCTCGGCGGCGACCCGGCTGAGTTCGCGGGCGCGTTTCTCGGCGCCGTGCAACTTCAGTCGTGCGGCATTGCCGCCAAAGGAATTGGTCAGGAACAGGTCACTGCCCGCGTCCACCGCCATGGTGTAAAGCTTTTCGATGCGCTCGGGATGCTCGACATTCCACATCTCGGGCGCGTCGCCTGAACTCAGCCCCATGTTGAACAGGTTGGTGCCCGTGGCCCCGTCGGCCAGGATCCAGTCGCGTTCGGCCAGCATCTTCGAAAAGGCATTTGTCATATCGGGTCCTCGGATTTCAATTCGATGTTTCATGTTTCCCGCGCGCGCGCAAACGCAATTTCCTCATGATCTTCCTGAGCGGCGTTCCGGTTCGCGGGGCGCGGCGTATCTTGCGGGGCGTCGTTTTCGCACCGGCGGCCGCCCCTGACGGCGGTGCCGTCGCACAGCGCAGCGCGACAGGCGATTCATGCCAAGAAAAAAGGCGCGTGACCCCTTTGAGGCACGCGCCCTTGGGACGTCCTGAAACTGCGTCAGGCCTCTTTCATGATCTGCTCTTTGGCGATGCGCAGCAACTCTGCCATCTTGCCGCGGATCGTGTCGGCGTCGGCCAGATCGCCGAGGTCACCGGCAACCTTGCGCACGACATCCTCGTGGCCGGCTTCTTCGAAATCCGACAGCACGACCTCCTTGGCATAGGCATCGGCGTCTTCGCCTGTCTTGCCCAGCAGTTCGGCCGCCCAAAGACCCAACAGCTTGTTGCGGCGGGCCTCGGCCTTGAATTTCATTTCCTCGTCATGGGCGTACTTGTTTTCAAATGCGTTTTCGCGATCGTCGAACGTGGTCATGGGCCTTCCCTCGGGGCTGCGTTTGCGTTGTCCTAGATATGGCGGGCCGCGCCGCCAATCGCAAGGCCGGAACGCTATCTTGCGACAATGCCCCCCATGCACTATGACGACGCCAAAGCCCGCGAGTCCCCACCCGCGCGGCCCGATCAACGGAGGCCCCATGGCGCGGCGCAAGAAAATCTACGAAGGCAAGGCGAAAACCCTTTTCGAAGGCCCCGAACCCGGCACCATCGTCCAGTACTTCAAGGATGACGCCACCGCCTACAATGCCCAGAAAAGAGACGTGATCGAGGGCAAGGGCGTGCTTAATAACATGCTCAGCGAGTATTTCATGCTGGGCCTGACGAATGTCGGCATCCCCAATCACTTTCTCAAGCGGATCAACATGCGCGAGCAACTGGTGCGCGCCTGCGAGATCGTGCCGCTCGAGGTGATCGTGCGCAACTATGCCGCCGGCTCCATGGCGCAGCGTCTCGGCATGGACGAGGGCACGCAGTTGCCGCGCCCCATCGTCGAATACTGCCTCAAGGATGACAAGCTGGGCGACCCGCTGGTCACCGAGGAACATATCGCCGCGTTCGGCTGGGCCAGCCAGCAGGATATGGACGACATCCTGTCGCTGGCCCTGCGGGTCAACGATTTCCTGTCGGGGGTGATGTATGGCGTCGGTATTCGCCTTGTCGATTTCAAGATCGAGATCGGCCGTGTTTACGAGGGTGATTTCATGCGCCTGATTGTGGCGGATGAAATCAGCCCGGACAGCTGCCGCCTGTGGGATATCGAGACCGGCCAGAAGCTGGACAAGGACGTGTTCCGCCGCGACCTCGGCAGCCTGACCGATGCCTATACCGAGGTGGCCAAGCGCCTTGGCGTCATGCCCAAGGGGTCGACGCCGATGACCAAACCGCACCTGATCAACTGACAGGTTGCGTCAAGAAGGGGATGATGAGCGATGAAGGCACGCGTGCATGTCATGCTGAAAAACGGGGTGCTGGATCCGCAGGGCGAGGCCGTGCGCCACGCGCTTGGATCCTTGGGCTTTGACGGGGTCGAAGGGGTCCGGCAGGGCAAGGTGATTGAACTGGACCTGGCCGAGACCGACAAGGCCAAGGCCGAAGCGACCGTCACCGAGATGTGCGAGAAGCTGCTCGCCAATACCGTGATCGAAAGCTATTCGGTGGAGATTTCGTGATGCACGCGGCGGTCATCGTCTTTCCCGGCTCCAATTGCGACCGTGACATGAAGGTCGCGTTCGAAAATGCGGGCGCAAAAGTCTCAATGGTCTGGCACAAGGACACCGAGATGCCCGCCGGTGTGGACGTGATCGGCATTCCGGGCGGGTTCTCCTTTGGCGACTACCTGCGCTGCGGGGCGATCGCCGCCAATTCGCCGATCTGTCGCTCTGTCGTGGCCCATGCGGAAAAGGGCGGGTATGTGCTTGGCATCTGCAACGGGTTCCAGGTGTTGACCGAAACCGGGCTTCTGCCGGGGGTTCTGCTGCGCAATGCGCAGTTGAAGTACATCTGCAAAGCCATTGATCTAAAAGTGGAAACCGCCGAAAGCGCTTACACGTCGGGCTATGCGCAGGGCGAGGTGATCACCATCCCGATCGCGCATCATGACGGCAATTACTTCGCCGATGACGCCACGCTGGCGCAGCTCAAGGCCGAGGATCGCGTGGCGTTCCGCTATGTCGACAACCCCAATGGCGCGCGCGACGATATCGCCGGTATCCTGTCCGCGAACCGGCGTGTTCTGGGCATGATGCCTCACCCCGAGCGTATGGCGGACCCGGTGCATGGCAATACCGAGGGGCGCAAGCTTTTCGAAAGCCTGGTGGGTCAACTGGCCAC
>JANSYB010000566.1 GCA_024742655.1 Paracoccaceae bacterium
AGGTCGATCAGCATGTCGGTCGGACGGATCTGGCTGAGCGCGATGAACCGCAAGGGGCGGTCGGGTTCGGGCGCGTTGTCGAAGCGAAAGCCGCCCGGGCGCCATGCGGCACTGTCGATACTGATCAACTGGCCCAGGGGCAACGGCGTCAGCTCAAGCAGGACCGACAGGGCCATCTGCGCCTGCAGCGCGCCGACCGCGCCGACAACCGGGCCCATCACGCCTGCCGTGGCGCAGGTCGCGCCACGCTCGGGCAGTTCGGGAAAGATCGAGCGCAAGGACGGCGCCCCCCCGCAGCAGCCCGCCACATATCCCCCCCGGCCCAGGGCCGACGCGGTGATCAGCGGTCTGCCTGTGGCAAAGCAGGCATCCGACAGCGTCAGGCTGACCGCAAAGGTATCGGCGCAATCCAGCACCAGATCCGCCGCCGTGACCAGCGCGGGCGCGGTGGCGGGGTCAAGCATCAAAGGCATGGGCGTAACCGTCACCTCGGGGTTCAGCATGGCCAGCGCCGCCGCGGCCGCCTGCGCCTTCGGCTGTCCGATCTGGTCCATGCGATAAAGCGGCTGGCGGTGCAGGTTATGCGTCGCGACCGTGTCGCCATCGACCAGCGTGATCTGTCCGACACCCGCGCCGGCAAGGTATTGCAGCACCGGTGTGCCCAGGCCGCCCGCGCCAACCACCAGCACATGCGCGCGCGCCAGCCGTGCCTGTCCCGCCACGCCGATCTCGGGCAGGATCACCTGGCGGCCGTAGCGGATCATGCACACACCCTCAGCCAGTCGCGCATCCGCCCCTCGGGATCGGGGTCAAGCGTGATGTCGGTCACCACCGAGACGATATCGGCCCCGGCGGCGAATGCCCCTTGGGCGCGCTCCACATTCATCCCGCCAATGGCGCAAAGGGGAATGTCACCCACCAGCCGCTTCCATTCGGTCACGCGCGCCAGCCCCTGCTGGTGCCATTTCATCTTTTTCAGGACTGTGGGATAGACCGGCCCGAGCGCGACATAATCGGGCGACAGCGCCAAGGCGCGATCGAGTTCCGCATGGTCATGGGTGGACAGGCCAACGTTCAGCCCGGCGCGGCGGATGGCGGGCATGTCGGCCGTGTCGAGGTCCTCCTGGCCCAGGTGCAGCCATTCCGCGCCTTCTTCGAGGGCGATTTGCCAATGATCGTTGACCACCAGCGTCGCGCCATATCGGCGCGTCATCGCCAGGGCGGTGCGGATGTCGGCGCGCAAATCCTGCGGTGGGCGATCCTTGATGCGCAGTTGCACCAGCTTCACACCCAGGGGCAGGGCGCGTTCCAGCCACTGGACCGAGTCGAAAATCGGGTAGAACCGGGGCAGCGTCATAACCAGGCCTTTCCGACGACCGGGGTGGAGGGGTGGGCCATGTCGCGTGGCGCCATCGGGTCGGCCGCATGCGCCGACTGCCCTGCCTCTACGGCCAGCGCAAAGGCCCGCGCCATCGCGACCGGATCACCGGCCTGCGCCACGGCCGTGTTCAACAGCACCGCGTCGAACCCCATCTCAAGCGCGTGTGCCGCGTGGCTGGGCAGGCCCAACCCGGCGTCAATGACCATCGGCACGTCGGGAAAGGCCGCGCGCAGGGTCTTCAACCCGTAGCGGTTGTTCAGCCCAAGCCCCGAGCCGATGGGCGCGCCCCAGGGCATCAGCACCTTCGCGCCCGCCTGCAACAGGTATGCGGCAAGAACCTGATCCTCGGTCGTGTAGGGGAACACCTCGAACCCGTCGGCTGCCAGTGCCTCGGTTGCCTCCAGCAGCCCGAAAGGGTCGGGTTGCAGCGTATCGGTATGGCCGATCACCTCGAGCTTGATCCAGTTCGTCTCGAAGAGGTCGCGGGCCATCTGCGCGGTGGTGATCGCCTCGCGGGCGGAATGGCAACCGGCGGTGTTCGGCAGGACATGCACACCCAACCCCTTGATGACCTTCCAGAAACCCTGTCCCTGGCCGCCCTCGCGCCGGAGCGAGACCGTCGCAACCGACGCGCCCGACGCGCGGAAGGCCGCCTCCAGCACGGCAGGGGAGGGGTATTGCGCCGTGCCCAGCATCAACGGGGGCGCCAGGGTGATACCATAGAAATCGCGCATCACCTCAGCCCCCCTGCATCGGAGCCAGAACTTCCAGACGGTCGCCGTCCTTCAGATCCGTCTCGCCGCGCGCGGCCCTGGCGACGAAGATGCCGTTGAGCGCCGTGGCCACGCGTGCCTCGCCCCATCCCAGTTCGGTCAGCGCGTCGGCAAGTGTCGGTCCGGTGACTTCATGATGGTCGCCATTCACCTCAAGTCTCATGCACAAGATCCCCCTTGATGCCTTTGGTCAGATAGTCGGTGGCCTGCCTCGCCAGTGCGGGCG
>JANSYB010000167.1 GCA_024742655.1 Paracoccaceae bacterium
GATGGGCCCGGATGGGCAGGCCGATCTTTGGTGCTGCACGCAGGGCCATTACATGGTGCGCAACACCTGTGCCGAGATCCTCGGCATGGATCAGGGCCAGTTGCGTGTGACCGCCTCGGAAATCGGGGGCGGGTTCGGCGGCAAGACCACCGTGTTCCTTGAGCCGGTGGCGCTGATGCTGTCGCGGAAATCGTCGCGTCCGGTCAAGATGGTGATGACCCGTTCCGAAGTGCTGCGCGCCACGGGCCCGACCGCGTCGAGTTCGGTCGATGTGCGAATCGGCATGACCAAGGATGGTCGCATCACCGCCGGTTTCGCCGAGCTGCGTTACCAGGGCGGGGCCTATGCCGGCTCACCGGTGGAATTCGGCTCCATGTCGGCCTTTGCGCCCTATGATCTGGACCACGTCAAGACCGTGGGATGGGACATCGTCACCAACCGCCCCAAACAGGCCGCCTACCGCGCGCCCGGCGCGCCGATGGCCGCCTTCGCGGTGGAAAGCGCGATTGACGAATTGGCCAAGGGTTTCGGCCTCGACCCGCTGGAGGTGCGCCTGAAGAACGCCGCACGCGAGGGCACGCTGGCCTCTTACGGGCCCACCTATCCGGCCATCGGGCTGGAGGCGACGCTGCGAACGGCCAAGGATCACCCGCACTGGACCGCACCGCTTGGCCCCAACCAGGGGCGCGGCGTGGCCTGTGGCTTCTGGTTCAACTTCGGCGGCGACACCTGCGTGTCGCTGAACATCACGCCCGATGGCACCGTCACCGTGTCCGAGGGCAACCCCGATATCGGCGGCAGCCGCGCGTCGATGTCGATGATGGCGGCCGAAGAACTGGGCATCCCCTATGAAAAGGTGCGCACCATCGTGGCCGACACCGGCAGCCTTGGCCAGAACGAGGTGACCGACGGCAGCCGCGTGACCTTTGCCGTGGGGCTGGCCACGATCGAGGCCGCCCGCGCCGCCAAGCGCGAAATGTGCAAGCGCGCGGCGATGGTCTGGGGCATCGACGAAGAGGCCGTGGAATGGAAGGACGGCGCCGCCCATCCCGCCGGGCCCAACGCGGGCGAGCACCCGCCGATGAGCCTGGCCGAGATCGCCGCGATCGCGTCGAACACCGGCGGCCCCATCGCGGGCCATCACGAGGCCAACCCCGAAGGGGCCGGCGTCAGTTTCGCCACCCACATGGTCGACACCGAGGTCGACCCGGACACCGGCGCGGTCAAGATCCTGCGCTACACCGTGTTCCAGGATGCGGGCAAGGCCGTGCATCCCGACTATGTCGAGGGTCAGTTCCAGGGCGGCGCGGTGCAGGGCATCGGCTGGGCGCTGAACGAGGAATACATCTATGGCGAGGACGGCATCCTGCAGAACGCGGGCTTCCTTGACTACCGTATTCCCGTGGCCTCTGACCTGCCGATGATCGACACTGTGATCCTGGAAATTCCCAATCCCGGGCATCCCTATGGCGTGCGCGGGGTGGGCGAAACCTCGATCGTGCCGCCACTGGCGGCCATCGCCAATGCCGTCTCCGAGGCGGCCGGCGTGCGCATGGTCGATCTGCCGATGTCGCCCCCCAAGGTGCTGGCGGCGATCCAGTCGAAGTAAGCAACCCGGCCCCGGGCGATTGTCCGGGGCCTTTCAGCCCACGGGCGAACGCCATGGTGCAAGTGAAAATCTGGGGTTCTCTGGCCGCGTTCACCGATGACCGGCGCGAGGTCGAGATCGACGCGAAAAACCTGCGCGAATTGCTTGACGGGCTGGCCCGGGCCTATCCCGGGCTCAAGCCTCAGCTTGATCGCGGTGTATCGGTGTCGATCGACGGACGCATATACAATGACAGCTGGTTCCAGCCGATCCGCCCCGACAGCGAGGTCGTTTTGTTGGCGCGGCTCAAGGGCGGGTAGCCGCCCAGTCAGCCGCGCGGCATCGGCAAGCGTTCGATCGTGAAACCTTCCTGCTCCAGCAGATACAGCACACCGATGTCCCCCGGCAGATGCCCCGCCCCGGCGGCGATGAACACACGCTTGCCCGGTGCCTCGCGCAACAGAAGGTCGATCCAGTCGGCGTTGCGCCGTTCCAGCAGCATGTCGGACATGCGCTGAAAATCCTCTTCGGCCGTCGGTCCGCCGTATTTCAGCGAGATCAGGCGCGAAAACTCCCATGTCAGGGCGATTTCTTCGGCGAGGTAACGCTGCCGGATCGTGTAGGACAGGTCATCGGTATCGCCCGGCCAGGCCAGCGTCAGACGGATCAGGTCGATCTGTTTCTCGACCGGCTCCTCGTCGAGCAGGCGCATCAACTCGCCGAACTGTTCCAAAGACCGGCTGGGATTGCCGATTTCAGCGGCGTAATCACCCACCAGCTTGTCGATACCATGCGCCTCAAGCGCGCCGCTGCGGGCCTCGCAGGGGCCGATGCCCAGCATCATCGTCGCCCAGAGCGGCTTGAACTTCGCGGCCATGAAGGCGGGAATGTTGCGCGCCTTCATCTGTTCGGAAAACGCCTGCCAGTCTGCCTCTCCCAGAAGGTCGGGCAAGGTCGGCCCCTCGGTGATGAACATGATCGACGGGTCCTCGGCCATGTCGCGCTGCATCTGCGCCTGATCCTCGTTCGAAATCTCGAGATAGACCTGATCGGCCGCCTCAATCATCGGCTTGAGCGCCTCAAGATGCGCATCCGTCTGTTCATGGCGGAAATGGTAGGTGCCGAAAATCGTGATCTCTGTGCCGTCCTCGCGGGTGGCCCGCCACAGCAACCCCTCGGGATAGACGGTTGCGGCCACCTGCGCGTCCAGTTCCGCACGCTCCTGGTCTGAAAGGGTATCGATCAGGTCCTGCCCGTCACATGCCGCACTGACGGCCCCGGGCAAGGCAAGAGCAAACAGGATCGCGAGACATCTCAGCATGAAACACGCACCTTTTCGACTGGTTTGCATCCAAGCTAGGGCCGCGCCCGAAGCGGTGCAATCTAAGGATGCCAAAAAATGCGCATACCAGTGTTGACAGCTCCGCGAACTCTCCTTAGCTATGCGCCGTTAGCACTCGACTACGGTGAGTGCTAATAGCTCCGCTAGGAGCTTTAGGGAGCAACTTCAAGCCAAGGAGCGTAAGCTATGGCATTTAAACCTCTGCATGACCGCGTGCTTGTTCGCCGCGTGGAGAGCGAAGAGAAAACCTCTGGTGGGCTGATCATCCCCGACAGTGCGAAAGAGAAACCCAGTGAAGGTGAAGTCGTTGCCTGCGGCGATGGTGCTCGCAAGGACAGCGGCGAGCTGATCGAGATGGCCGTTTCGGCCGGTGACCGCATCCTGTTCGGCAAATGGTCGGGCACCGAGGTCACGATCGACGGCGAAGAGCTGCTGATCATGAAGGAAAGCGATATCCTGGGCATCATGACCGACGCGAAGGCCGCGAAAGCCGCCTGAACGCCCCGGATTCTATCCTAAGCTGAAATTCCAAGACATCAGGAGCTACTGATATGTCTGCAAAAGACGTGAAATTCGATACAGATGCCCGCAACAAGATGCTGCGCGGCGTCAACATCCTGGCCGATGCGGTCAAGGTAACGCTTGGCCCCAAGGGTCGTAACGTCGTTCTCGACAAATCCTTCGGCGCCCCGCGCATCACCAAGGACGGTGTGTCGGTTGCCAAGGAAATCGAACTGGAAGACAAGTTCGAGAACATGGGCGCGCAGATGGTGAAAGAAGTCGCCAGCCGCACCAATGACGAGGCCGGCGACGGCACTACCACCGCGACCGTTCTGGCCCAGGCCATCGTGAAAGAGGGCATGAAGGCCGTTGCGGCCGGCATGAACCCGATGGACCTCAAGCGCGGCATCGACCTGGCCACCTCCAAGGTCGTTCAGGCCATCAAGGACGCGGCCCGCGAAGTCAAAGACTCCAGCGAAGTCGCACAGGTCGGCACCGTGTCCGCCAACGGCGAGGCCGAAATCGGCCAGATGATCGCCGATGCTATGCAGAAAGTCGGCAACGAAGGCGTTATCACCGTTGAGGAAAACAAGGGCCTGCACACCGAGACCGACGTGGTCGAGGGCATGCAGTTCGATCGTGGCTACCTCAGCCCCTACTTCGTGACCAACCCCGACAAGATGACCACGGAGCTGGAAGACTGCATGATCCTGCTGCACGAGAAGAAACTCTCGTCGCTGCAGCCGATGGTGCCGCTGCTGGAATCGGTGATCCAGTCGCAAAAGCCCCTGCTGATCATCGCAGAGGATGTCGAAGGCGAAGCGCTGGCCACCCTGGTGGTCAACAAACTGCGCGGCGGCCTGAAGATCGCTGCCGTCAAGGCGCCGGGCTTTGGCGATCGCCGCAAGGCGATGCTGCAGGACATCGCGATCCTGACCGGCGGTCAGGTCATCAGCGAAGACCTGGGCATGAAGCTGGAAAACGTCACCATGGACATGCTGGGTTCGGCCAAGAAGGTGCAGATCACCAAGGACGAAACCACAGTTGTTGACGGTGCCGGCGAGAAGGCCGAGATCGAAGCCCGCGTGGCCCAGATCCGCAACCAGATCGAAGAAACCACCAGCGACTACGACCGTGAAAAGCTGCAGGAACGCGTGGCCAAGCTGGCTGGCGGTGTGGCCGTTATCCGCGTGGGCGGCATGACCGAGGTCGAAGTGAAAGAGCGTAAGGACCGTGTCGATGACGCGCTGAACGCCACCCGTGCCGCCGTTCAGGAAGGCATCGTTGTGGGCGGCGGTGTCGCCCTGGTGCAGGGCGCCAAGGCGCTTGACGGTCTGGAAGGCGTCAACAGCGACCAGAACAACGGCATCGCGATCGTTCGCAAGGCCCTTGAGTCCCCGCTGCGTCAGATCGCAGAGAACGCCGGTGTCGACGGTTCGGTCGTTGCGGGCAAGATCCGCGAGTCCGACGACAAGTCGTTCGGCTTCAACGCCCAGACCGAAGAGTATGGCGACATGTTCGCATACGGTGTGATCGACCCGGCCAAGGTTGTGCGGACCGCTCTGGAAGACGCGGCCTCGATCGCCGGCCTGCTGATCACGACCGAGGCGATGGTCGCCGACAAGCCGCAGAAAGAAGGCGCTGGCGGCGCCGGCGGCGGCATGCCCGACATGGGCGGCATGGGCGGCATGATGTAAGCCTTCGCTCAGCGAAAACGCGAAGGGGCTGCCATTTGGCAGCCCCTTTTCATTTCAGGCGTTGCGGGATCAATCCTGCGCCTTGTCCCATTCCTCCTGCAGGATCGGCGCCGCCAGGGCCAGCGAGTGGATCCCCATGATCGAGGTCAGTTGCAGCACCTCGAGGATCTCCTCCTTAGTGGCGCCCTCGCGGATGGCGTTCTGCATGTGCCGCCGCACGCCCGGCGCCCACAGATGCGTGGTGGCCGCGTTGATCGCGATAAAGATCAGCTCCTTGGTTTTTTGCGGCAGCGGCCCCTGTTTCTGGGGCACGGAGCGGAATTGCAGAAACGCCTCGAGGTAATCGGGGTCCATCTCCTCCAGCATGTCCCACATCGGGTTCCAGTCGTCGGTCTTTCGCTGTGCCTCGGTTGCGGGATAGTTCTTGTCGGTCATCTCATCCTCCCCGGTGTTTGAAACTGTCGCGGCGGAAGGAATACAGCGCCGCAGGGTCCACATCCGTGTCGATCACCGCCGGTTTGCCGCATTCCAGCGCATCCTCGATCGCTTGTGACAACTCATCCAGCGTCGTCGCCTTGTACCCCTTGGCGCCATAAAGGTCCGCCAGCTTGTCGAAGGGCGGGCTGGAAATGTCCGCGCCGATATAGCGCTCGCCGAAGAAGTCGCGTTGATAGGCCTTCTCGGCCCCCCAGCAGCGATTGTTCATCACCACCGTCACGGTGTTGATCCCGTAATCGACCGCGGTGCTGAGCTCCGACACCGTCATGCCAAAGCCCCCATCGCCCATC
>JANSYB010000548.1 GCA_024742655.1 Paracoccaceae bacterium
AGTCCCAGCAATCCGGCCTTGGAGGCGCAATAGGCGGCATGGTCGGGCATGGCGGTATGCGCTGCGGTGGACGCGATATTGACGATCCGGCCCCAGCCCGCGGCGATCATCCCGGGCAGACAGGCGCGGGTCATCAGGAACGGCCCGGTCAGGTTGGTGTCGATCACCGTTTTCCAGTCCTCCAGCGCGTGATCGCAAACCGTGTGGAGATGTTCGACCCCGGCGGCGTTGACGAGGATCTCAGGGGCGCCCAGCCGCTCCGTCACCTCGGCGCAGAAGGTCGCGACCGCGCTCTCGTCGCGCACATCCAGCGCGGCGGCCATGACCCCGGCGCCCGCCTTGGCCTGCACCATGTCCTGCAACGTTGGGTCCGCGCCCCGGCGCGCACCCACGGCGACGCGGTGCCCGGCGCCGGCCAGTGCCGCGGCGATCTCGAGGCCGATCCCCGACATCCCGCCGGTGACAATCGCCGTGCGGGTCATTCCGCGCCCCCCTTTTCCATTTCCCCCGCGATCCAGTTGTCCGGGTCGCCCACGCGGCGCCCGCCATCACGGTATTCGTCCAGGATCTGCAGGAGCGTTTCGCGCCCGAACGAGTCGAAATGCCCGGCGTGAACCGTGCGCACCGGCAGTTCGCGCAGCCGGGCGTGCGAGGCGGCCAGAACATCGGGTTCGGAATGATACAGGTCGTCGATCAGCGCCCCGTCATAGACCACGTCGCCGCTGAACAGGATCTCGGTTTCGCGCTCGTACAGCGCGATGGATCCCGGCGAATGCCCCGGCAGGTGAAAGACGTGAAACACCCTGTCGCCAAGGTCGATCACGTCGCCCTCGTCCAGCAGGCGGGTCAGGGGGGCGGGTTTGACGTGAAACTGCGTGTGATCGAACCCCGCCCATGGCAGCGCGGTAAATGTCTCGGCGCGCACATAGCCGGTATCGGTAACGGTGTTGGCGTCGGTGGGGCCCGCGATGATCGCGGCCTCGCAGGCATGGCCGCACCGGTCGGAAAACTGATGCAGGCCGGCGGCATGATCGAAATGCGAATGCGTCATGATCGCCGTGATGGGCCTGCCCGACAGCTGCGCCACCTCTTCGGTCAATGGCCGCAGGCCCATGCCCGTGTCTATGATCAGGTCGCGGTCGCGTCCCCGAACATGCCAGATGTTGCAGCGCAGCCAGGACGCGACGTGAATCTCATGGATGCGGGTGATGCCGCCGCCCATAGCCTCGGCGGTGTACCAGTCTTTCGCTACGTCCTTCGCCATCGCACGGGCCCTCCGGCGTCCAGAATATTCGTTTTCGCAAGTCTAGATGGCCCCGCCGGTGAAATCCACCGGGGCGCGCGTCGGGGCCGCGGGGTAGCCACCCGTCGCGATGTACATTGACACAAATTACAAACTGTTGGTAAGTTTCAAGATCTGATGGTATGAAAAATTGCCCGTGACGCTGCGCGCCAAGATCGCGCAGCCCGGGGGAACAGGGAGGAGCCGACATGTCATCGCCCGAACGCCACGCCCATAAGGCGAATGCGTGCGGCCGTTCTGCCGTACAGCGGAACCGGCTGACAGTTTCGGCGCCAGTGGGTCCCGGCGCGGCCTGCTGCGCCCAGCTTTGTGTTGACTCCCCACTCTATTGTGCTTGTCTGTAAGCACATCCGAAAATCGCGTCCCGCCAATGACATCGGGCGCGTTCGAAACACTCACAGGGAGGAATGAAAAATGAACATCAAGACACTGATCGCGGCGAGCGGCATGACATTGGCCGGCCTCGGTGCGGCCTTTGCCGACAGCAGCGATCCGATCAAGATTCCGATCAACGAATGGACGGGTCAGCATATCTCGGCGCATATCACCGGGTCCCTGTTCGAAAAGGCGGGTTACACCGTGGAATACGTCACCGCCGGTGCGGTGCCGCAATTCGCCGCCATCTCGACGGGTGACCTGCACCTGCAGCCCGAGGTCTGGACCAACAACGTGGGTGAAATCTATCCCAAGGCGGTGGAATCGGGCGATATCATCGTGGTGGGCGAGCTGGGCCTGCAGCCGCAGGAAGGCTGGATTTATCCCCCCTACATGGAAGAGAAATGCCCCGGCCTGCCCAGCTACGAGGCGCTGTATGACTGCGCGCAGGCCTTTGCCGCCGCGGACACCTTTCCCAAGGGCCGCCTGATCACCTATCCGGCGGACTGGGGCACGCGGTCCAAGGATGTTGTTTCGCAGATCGACATCCCGTTCGAGCCTGTCGCGGGTGGATCTGAGGGCGCGATGATCGCCGAGGCCAAGTCTGCTGTCGCGACCGGTGACCCGATGCTGATGATGTTCTGGCAGCCCCACTGGCTCTTTGCCGAAATGGACATGAACTGGGTCGCATGGGATCCGGCCGATGGCGAATGCGTCGAGGAATCGGGCCAGTCCAAGGGCAATGCCTGCGGCTTCCAGCAGGCCAGCATCGACAAGATTGTCAACAAGAGCTTCAAGGAAAACT
>JANSYB010000706.1 GCA_024742655.1 Paracoccaceae bacterium
CCCGTCCCCGTCATTGAGCCATTTGCGGGCGATGGAGGTGGTCAGGATCGGCCAGTCGGTCTTGGAGTCGATCCAGGCGTTCAGCCTGTCGCGCATCAGCGATTGGCGCAGGTAGAGATGCTTGGTTTCGCGCACCTCCAGATCGGTGGAGCCCGAAATGGCCGAGCGCGGCTCGATCAGGTCTGTCGGGTCAAGTTGTTTCGTGCAGTTCTCGCACTGGTCACCGCGGGCCTTGTCATAGCCGCAATTGGGGCAGGTGCCCTCGATATAGCGGTCGGGCAGAAACCGGCCGTCGGCCTTGGAATAGACCTGTTTCTCGGTGACTTCCTCGATCAGCCCCGCCTCGTAGAGCTTGCCGGCGAAATGCTGGGTCAGCGCGTGGTTCTGCGGGCTCGACGAGCGGCCGAAATGATCGAAGCTGAGGCGGAAGCCCCGGCCCAGCTCGTCCTGAACGGCCCACATCTCGGCGCAGTACTCGGCCACCGGCTTGCCGGCCTTGGCGGCGGCCAGTTCGGCGGGGGTGCCATGTTCGTCGGTGGCGCACAGGAACAGCACCTCGTGGCCGCGCCCGCGCAGGTAGCGGGCATAAAGGTCGGCGGGCAACTGACTGCCCACCAGGTTGCCCAGGTGCTTGATCCCGTTGATATAGGGGATCGCGGAGGTGATCAGGTGGCGTGCCATGCGCGTGTCCTTCGGCCAGTATTGGCGCCCGTTTAACGCAAGGGATCGCGCAGGGCCAGAGGGCAGACCGCGCCCCGGCGCAGCGGGTGCCAAGATCACCGATCCTCGCGGTCGCCCTTGGTCAGCCGGCCGATGGTGAAGGATGTCCGCGGCGCCCAGACATAGCGCGTGCGTTTGCCGGGCACGGGCCGCACCAGCATCCGCCCCAGGCCGAAGGTGATCAGTGCGGCATGCGCGACCGCGATCATCCAGAACATCGCCGCCGGGCCATAGGCATCGATCAGCTTCGAGGCCACCAGCGGCGCCGCGATGGCGCCAAGGGCGAAAAAGAACATCAGCGCGGCCGACAGTTCCACCCTTTGCGCGCTGTCGGCAAAGTCATTGGCGTGGGCCGCCGAGACCGAGTAGATCGGAAACGAGGTCAGCCCGAAGAAGAACGCCGTCAGCATCACGCCGTTGGGTCCCAGCCCGCTGATCGAGGCGCTGACGATGCAGCACAGGATCGCCGCGACCGACAGCCCGATCAGCACATGCCGCCGGTCATACTTGTCCGCCAGCCAGCCCACCGGGTATTGCGCCAGCGCGCCCCCCAGCACGAAGGCCGACAGGAACCATGCGATCTGGTTGATGGCCAGCCCCACCTGTTCGCCGTAAAGCGGCCCCACCATCCGGAAGGTGGCACTGGAAAGTGCCGCCACCACGACACCCGCCGCGGCAAGGGGCGAGCACTGGATCGCCAGCATGGGCCGCAGGCGCGGTGCCTTGGGCGTTTCGGGCTGGCGCACGGTGGTCAAGGTCAGTGGCAGCAGCGAGGCGCAGCAGATGATGGCCAGCAAGTTGTAGGAGACATAGCTCGCCGGCTCCAGCACCGAGATCAGCATCTGCGCGACCAGTGACGCGCCCATGTCCGCCACCCGGTAGACGCCCATCGTGCGCCCGCGCGTGTCGTTGGTGACCTTGGCCTGCAGCCACGCCTC
>JANSYB010000009.1 GCA_024742655.1 Paracoccaceae bacterium
AGCAGCGGTTGTTCGCGCGACATGTTGTAAAGCCAACGCTCCAGCCCCACCTTGCGCACGTCGATCGTGGTCTCGAACACTGACACGACACGCCCGCCACGCGTCAGGAAAATGCGCGTCGGATAAGAGCCCTCGGTCAGGTTCGACGGAAGCGCGATCGAGGTGCGGAACAGCGTCTGTTCGTCCAGCACGACCCCACCCTCCTGCAGGGTGTAGGCGCCGTTATCCTTGCGGATACGGATCACCGCGTCGGTAAAGCTTTGGGCATCCGTCACCCCCTGAGGCGCCCCGACCGAACGGATCGCCCGCGGGATCGAGACCCTGTGGCGCAGATCCTCAACGCTGGACAGCACTTCGTTGAGAGGGCCGGTGGTGGAAATGGCGTAGAAACTCGGCGCCTCGTCGACCTCGACCGCGTCAGTGTTGATCCAGATGCCGAAACGACGCTCCTTGCGGCGCACGACCACTGGCTCCTTGGGGCCGGCCACTGCCACGACGACATCCAGCGGCTCCTGGGGGATGGGCACCTCGCGTTTGACCGCGCCAAAGACAAGGATCTCCGAGCCCTGGAAGGTGGCCGTGATCGCCACCTTGTCCTTGCTCAGGCCCAACACGACCTCCTCCGCCCGGCCCGGCAGTGCCAGGAGGCACAACAGCAAGGCGGCCAGATAGCGCATCAATGCCCCTCCACCGCACCGATGGAATAAAGTTCATCGGGCATGATCAGCAAATCCAGCGCCAGCTTGCCACAGACCAGCAGCACCATGATCGCCAGAAGAATGCGCAACTGTTCGGCCTTCAGCTTGGTCCCGATCGAGGTCCCGATCTGCGCCCCGATCACGCCACCGACCAGCAGCAGGACCGCCAGGGCGATATCCACGGTAAAGTTCGTCGTGGCGTGCAACAGCGTGGTGAACGCGGTTACGAAAATGATCTGGAACAGCGAGGTACCGACCACGACCTTGGTCGGCATTCCAAGTAGATAGATCATCGCCGGCACCATGATGAAACCGCCGCCGACGCCCATGATCGCGGCCAGGATACCGACCGCCACACCGACCAGGATCGGCGGGATCACACTGATGTAAAGGCCACTGGTGCGAAAGCGCATCTTGAAGGGCAGGCCATGCACCCAGCCGTGTTTCTTGCGCTGCGGCGGTGTGCCGGATTTGATCCGCCGGATGGCCCGCAGGCTTTCGAAGAACATCATCGAACCGATGATGCCGAGGAACACCACGTAACAAAGCCGTACCAGCAGATCGACCTGGCCCAGGGATTTGAGGTAATTGAACACCAAGACACCCAGTGCCGCGCCGATCAACCCCCCTATGAGCAGCACGGTGCCCATCCTGAGATCGACGGTCTTTCGTCGCAAATGTGCCAGCACGCCGGAAAAAGACGAGGCCACGATCTGGTTCGCCTCGGTCGCCACGGCCACGGCGGGCGGGATGCCGATGAAGAACAGAAGCGGCGTCATCAGAAAGCCGCCACCGACCCCGAACATGCCCGAAAGGACACCGACAATGCCGCCCAGGCCCAGCAGCAGGAAGGCATTCACGGAAACCTCGGCGATCGGAAGGTAGATCTGCATGATCTCCCTTAGCCCCTTGTCGGCATATTATGCAAGCGCAGCACGGCCCGGAATGCCCGCAGGCCCGATCAATTCTTGTGAACTGGACTTATATATCGTGAACACTGGACCGGTTCAGCGCTCCTTGACATAGGGAATACCCCCGGCCCGCGGGGGCACGGCCCTGCCAACAAAGCCCGCCAGGATGATGACCGTCAGGATATAGGGCAACGCATCCATCAGCTGCACGGGAATCACCAGCCCACCCAGTTCGATGTTCTGATATCGCAGCGCGACCGCCTGAAGCAGCCCGAACAACAGCGTCGCCCAAAGCGCATACCACGGCCGCCACTTGGCGAAGATCAGCGCGGCCAGCGCGATATAGCCGCGCCCCGCCGTCATGTCCTTGACGAACCCGGCTTGCAGTGCGGTCGCCAGATAGGCCCCCGCAATCCCGCACAGCACGCCACAGATACCCACGGCCGCGAAACGCAGGCCCACGACGCTGACCCCGGCAGTGTCGACCGCGGCCGGATTTTCCCCCACCGCGCGCAGGCGCAGGCCAAAGCGGGTCCGGTAGAGCACCCACCATGTCAGCGGCACGCAGGCGATGGCGAGATAGACAAGGATCGTGTGCCCCGAAATCAGTTCGGCATAAATCGGCCCAAGCACCGGGATGCCGCGCAGCGTCTCGGCCAGCGGCAGGGTGATCGGCTCGAACCGGGCCGCACCGATCAGCGAGGGCGTGCGCCCACCCTCGCGGAACCAGTCCTGCGCGATCAGCACCGTCATGCCCGCGGCCAGAAAATTGATCGCCACACCAGAGATCAATTGGTTGCCGCGAAAGGTGATGCTGGCCAGACCGTGCAGCCCCGCCATCAGGACGGATGCCCCGATCCCCGCCAACAGGCCCAGCCAGACAGACCCGCTGACAAAGGCGATCGCCGCCGAGAAGAACGCCGCCGTCAGCATCTTGCCTTCGAGCCCGATGTCGAAAATCCCCGCCCGTTCGCTGAACAGCCCCGCAAGACAGGCCAGCAAGAGCGGCGTGGCCAGCCGCACGGTGGAATCCAGAACCTGAAGAACGGTCACCAGGTCCATTTGCAATCCCTTCGGACCGGCACTGTGACCCAATGGGGCATGCCCGGCCTCATGTTCCGCGTCCCCTGCGCCGCGCCAGGAACATCCGCTCCAGTGGCATCCGCACCATGTTGTCCAGTGCGCCGGTGAACAGGATCACCAACGCCTGGATCACCACGATCAACTCGCGCGGGATCGACGTCCAGAGCGCCAGTTCCGCCCCACCCTGGTAGAGAAAGCCGAAGAGGACGGCGGCCAGGAACACGCCCAACGGGTGATTGCGGCCCATCAGGGCCACGGCGATGCCGATGAAGCCCGCGCCCTCGGTCGCGTTCAGGATCAGGCGCTCGGCCTCGCCCATGACATTGTTGATCGCCATACAACCCGACAGCGCGCCCGAGATCAGCATCGCGATGACGATGATTTTCACCGGGCGTATCCCGGCATAGCGCGAGGCGGTTTCCGACTGGCCAAGCGCGCGGATTTCATAGCCCAGCCGGGTACGCCAGATCAGCATCCAGACCAGCACGCAGGCCAAAAGTGCGACCAGCAGGCTGATATTGGCGGGTGCGGCCTTGGAAAAGCCGATGCCCAGAGGGGCCAGCATCTCGTGCAGGGTGGGCAGGTGGGCCCCTTCGGGAAAACGCGCGGTGGCCGGGTCCATCGAGCCCTCGGGGCGCAGGATGTTGACCAGCATGTAATTCAGCACCGCCGCCGCGATGAAGTTGAACATGATCGTGGTGATTACGATATGGCTGCCACGTCTGGCCTGCAGCCAGGCCGGGATCAGCGCCCAGAGCGCGCCGAACACCGCCGCGCCAACGATGGCGGCGGGGAGGGCCAGCGCCCAGTGCGGCCACGGGATCGCAAGACACACCAGCGCCACGCCAAGCCCCCCGATCATCGCCTGCCCTTCGGAGCCGATGTTGAACAGCCCCGCATGGCTGGCCACGGCAAAGGCCAGCCCGGTGAACAGGAAATTTGTGGTGTAATAGAGCGTGAAGCCCCAGCCATAGCTGGAGCCAAGCGCGCCGGTGACCATCAGCTTGACCGCCGCGATCGGGTCCTCACCTATGGCCAGGATCACCAGCCCGGAAATCACAGCCGCCAACAGCAACGAGATCAGCGGCACCAGCACGGCGTCGGCCCAGGCGGGCATCCTATCCATGATGCTTCTCCCCGGCGATCTCCTCGGCCTGGGCGAATTGCGCGGCCTCGACCGCGGCAAAGGGATCGGCGGGCTGCCCCTCGATCCCGGCCATCAGCAGGCCCAGTTCGGTTTCATCCGTGTCCCCGGGGCGGCGTTCGCCCATGATGCGGCCATCGAACATCACCACGATCCGGTCGGACAGCGACATGATTTCATCAAGTTCCACGCTGACCAGCAGGATCGCCTTGCCTGCGTCGCGCAGCGCGATGATCTGCTGGTGGATGAACTCGATCGCCCCGATATCCACACCCCGTGTCGGCTGCCCCACCAGCAGCAGGTCGGGGTTGCGCTCGATCTCGCGGGCCAGAACGATTTTCTGCTGGTTGCCGCCACTGAAATTCCGCGCCGCCAGTTTCGGGTCGGGCGGACGCACGTCAAAGCGGGTCATTTTTTGGCCCGCCGCGGCGATAATCGCGGCATTGTCCATCAGAAGGCCCGCCCCGCAGGCCCGATCGCGGTGATAGCCGAAGACGGTGTTTTCCCAGGCGGCGAACTCCATGATGAGGCCCTCGCGCTGACGGTCCTCGGGGACATGAGCGATGCCCGCCGCGCGCCGCGCCTGCCCGTCGGCGTCCGGCCCTGTCAGGGGCAGGGGCCGGCCGTTCACCGCCACCGTCCCCGTGGCCGCGCGCATCCCGCCCAGCACCTCGAGCAGTTCGGATTGGCCGTTACCGGCCACGCCCGCCAGCCCCACGATTTCGCCCGCGCGCACGGTCAGGTCGATGCCGCGCAACCGCTCGACGCCCTGCGCATCGACGACCTGCAGGCCCTCGATCTCCAGCACGGTCGCGCCGGGCTGTGCCGGCGCTTTCTCGACCCGCAAGAGAACTTTGCGGCCCACCATCAGTTCGGCCAGTTCCCCGGGGCTGGTCTGAGAGGTTCGCCGCGTTGCAACCATCTCGCCCCGGCGCATCACGCTGACATCGTCGGTGATCTCCATGATTTCGCGCAGCTTGTGGGTGATGAGGATGATCGTCTTGCCCTCATCGCGCAGCCGGGCAAGGATGCGGAACAGCTGATCGGCCTCGGCCGGGGTCAGAACACCGGTCGGCTCGTCGAGGATCAGGATATCGGCCTGCCGGTAAAGCGCTTTCAGGATCTCGACGCGCTGCTGCATGCCCACGCCGATATCCTCGATCAGCGCGTCGGGATCGACATGCAATTCGTACTCCTGCGCCAGCGCCTGCAACTCCCGCCGCGCCTTGGCAAGGCTGGGCTTGAGCAGCCCGCCCTCCTCGGCGCCGAGGATGACGTTTTCCAGAACGGAGAAGGTTTCCACCAGCTTGAAATGCTGGAAGACCATGCCGATTCCCGCGGCGATGGCGGCCTGGCTATCGGGAATGCGAACCTCCCGGCCCTTGATGAAGATTTGCCCGGCATCGGCCTTGTAGAAGCCATAGAGGATCGACATCAGGGTCGATTTTCCCGCGCCGTTTTCCCCGATGATGCCGTGGATCGTGCCGGGGGCGACCCGGATCGAGATATCCTTGTTGGCCTGTACCGGACCAAAGGCCTTGGAGATGCCTTTCAGTTCGATCGCGGGGGCGGCCGATACGGGCCGTCCAGTCTTGTCGCCCCCGCTCATCCGGGCTTACTCCACCGGGCAGGTGTTGTCGGACATGTAGTCATGCACGATCAGTTCGCCGCCGGCGATCTTCTCGGCGGCGGCATCCACGGCGGCCTTCATGTCGTCGCCGACCAGCGACGCGTTGTGTTCATCAAGCGCATAGCCGACACCGCCATTGGACAGGCCCATGACGTTGATGCCGGTCTCCAGATCCTCACCGGACTTCATCGCCTCGTAGACGGCGTTGTCCACGCGCTTGACCATCGAGGTCAGGACCTTGCCGGGGTGCAGGTAATTCTGGTTGCTGTCCACGCCCACCGACAGGATGCCCTCATCCGCCGCGGTTTGCAGGACGCCCACACCTGTGCCGCCCGCGGCGGCATAGATCACGTCAGCGCCTTGCGAAATCTGCGCCTGGGTCAATTCGGACCCCTTGACCGGGTCATTCCAGGCCGCCGGTGTCGTGCCGGTCATGTTCTGGATCACGGTGGCATCTGCATTGGCGGCCTTGACCCCCTGCACGTAGCCACAGGCGAATTTACGAATAAGCGGGATATCCATGCCGCCGATGAAACCCACGGTGCCCGAGCCCGACGCCATCCCCGCCATCAGGCCAACAAGATAGCTGCCCTCGTGTTCGTTGAAGACGACCGAGCGCACGTTGGGCTGATCGACCACCATGTCGATGATCGCGAACTTGGTCTCCGGGTAATCGGCGGCCACCTCGCCCAGTGCTTCGCCAAACGCGAAGCCGACCATCACGATCGGGTTGTTGCCGTTCTCGGCAAAGCGGCGCAGGGCCTGTTCGCGCTGCGCCTCGGATTGCAGCTCGACCTCGTTGTAGCTGCCACCGGTTTCCTCGGCCCAGCGTTGCGCACCGTTATGCGCACTTTCGTTGAAGGACTTGTCGAACTTGCCGCCCAGATCGAAGATCAGCGCCGGGTCGGCCAGCGCCGCGCCGGCGCTGAGCGCCACAGCGGTGGCGGCCGTCATGAGGTGTGTCATCATGGTCATTTGTCGTCTCCCTGAAAAAAGGCGCGCACGGGCGGGCATGAAATGCCTCTTCTTGAAACCGCACAGGCCGGGTTGTCACCTGACAAGTAAGGCCGCAACAGGCGCAGCCGGTCAATAGCCCTTGGCGCCTTTCGCAGCGTCAAAGCGCCGGTCAGACAGCGAGGTCAAGGGCGGCCTGCAACAAGGTCTGGGCATATTCAGTCTGTGGATTCTCGAAGATGTCCTGTGCCGTGCCGTATTCCACGATGTCGCCCTGCTTCATCACCACGACCTTGTGACTCATCGCACGCACAACGGCGAGGTCATGGGAAATGAACAGGTAGGTCAGCCCGTATTTCACCTGCAACCGGCGCAGCAGGTCGACGATCTGCACCTGCACGGTCATGTCCAGCGCCGAGGTGGGTTCATCGAGGACAACCATGCGCGGGCGCAGGATCATGGCGCGGGCGATCGCGATGCGCTGTCTTTGCCCGCCGGAAAACTCGTGCGGATAGCGATGCATTGCGCCCGGGTCCAGTTCGACCTCGCGCATCACCTCGGCCACGAGATCGCGCACCGGCCGGCCATCGGGTTTGCCATGCACGCCCAGCCCTTCGGCGATGATCTGTTCGCAGGTCATGCGGGGGCTCAGACTGCCAAAGGGATCCTGAAAAACGATCTGGATGTCGGCACGGCGACGGCGCAGCTCTCGGGTGGACCACGCCCGTACGTCCTGCCCGTCGAAACGGATGGCCCCTTCGGATTGAATGAGCCGCATCAGGGCCAGGGCCAGCGTTGTCTTGCCCGAACCACTTTCGCCGACGATGCCCAGCGTCTCGCCCTTGCGCACACTGATCGTGGCGTCGTTGACGGCCTGCACGTGGCCCACCGTGCGCTTCAGGAACCCCTTCTGGATCGGGAACCAGATTTTCAGGTTCTCGGTTTCGGCCAGAACCGGGGCATCGGGCGGCACCGGATCCGGATGGCCGGACGGGGCCGCCCCAAGCAGTTTGCGGGTATACTCGTGTCGCGGGTTGGCAAAGATTTCCTTCGTCGGCCCGGCCTCGACAATCTCGCCATCCTTCATCACGCAGACCTTGTCGGCGATCTTTTCGACCACGGTCAGGTCATGGGTGATGAACAACAGCCCCATGTTCTCTTCGCGCTTGAGTTCGGCCAGAAGTTCGAGGATCTGCGCCTGGATGGTCACATCCAGCGCGGTCGTGGGTTCATCCGCGATCAGAATGTCGGGCTTGTTGGCCAGCGCCATGGCGATCATCACGCGCTGCCGCTGCCCGCCGGACAACTGGTGCGGATAGGCCCCGAGCCGGGTTTCGGGGTCGCGAATGCCGACGCGGTTCAGAAGTTCGATGATGCGCACCCGTACGGCGTCCCCGGTCAGACCCTGATGCAGTTCGATCGACTCGCGCAGTTGCTTTTCCAGCGTATGGAGCGGATTGAGCGATGTCATCGGCTCCTGGAAGATGAAACTGATGTCGTTGCCCCGCACCTTGCGCAGACGCTTGTCATCGGCACCGATCATTTCCTGGCCGTCATAGGTCACGCTGCCCTCGACGATGGCCGATCCCCCCAGAAGCGACACGGTCGACAGGGCGGTGACCGACTTGCCGGACCCACTTTCACCGACCAATGCAACCGTCTCGCCGCGATCCACCGTGAAGGACACGCCATGCACACAGCGCGTCACCTGCCCGTCCTGGCGAAAACTGATTTGCAGATCCCTGACCGTCAGCAGGCTCATTCGAAGGTCTTTCTGGGGTCAAAGGCATCGCGCACGCCCTCGAAGATGAAGACAAGCAGCGACAGCATGATCGCAAAGGTGAAAAACGCCGTGAAGGCCAGCCACGGCGCCTGCAGGTTCTGCTTGGCCTGCAGCGTCAACTCGCCCAGCGACGGGGCCGAGGACGGCAGGCCGAATCCCAGGAAATCCAGCGTCGCCAGACCACCGATCGCCCCGGTGATGATGAACGGCAGGAATGTGAGCGTCGCCACCATCGCATTGGGCAGCATGTGGCGGAACATGATGGTCATGTTGCCCACGCCAAGGGCCCGGGCCGCGCGCACATACTCGAAATTCCGCGCCCGCAGAAACTCTGCCCGCACAACGCCGACAAGGGCCATCCAGCCAAAGGCGACGGTGATCGCCACCAGCAGCCAGAATCCCCTTGGCAGGATCGAGAACAGGATGATGATCACGTAGAGCGACGGGGTCGAGGCCCATATCTCGATGATCCGCTGAAAGATCAGGTCGGTCAGGCCGCCGAAAAAGCCCTGGATCGCGCCGGCAAAGACGCCGATCACCGTTGCCAGGCCGGTCACGATCAACGTGAACAGAACCGACAGGCGGAACCCGTAGATCACGCGCGCCATCACATCCCGCTTGGTGCCGTCCGTTCCCAGCCAGTTCTGCTCGTTGGGGGCAAGAGGTGCCGCCCCGGGGCGATCAACCGGGGTGTCATAGCTGTAGGGGATAGGCGGCCAGAGCGTCCACCCCTTCTCGATCGGGGTGCCAGCAACCTCGCCGTCGGCGGCATCCTCGATGACACCTTCGGGGTCGTCGAAACATTCTTCCAGCCCGCCTGAAACGATCAGGCATTCGACCTCGGGATCGCCATAGGGCGCCTCGGTCCGGAAATCGCCGCCAAAGGCCGTTTCAGGATAGAATTGAACCACCGGCGTATACAGCTCACCTCGGTATTTCACCAAGAGCGGTTTGTCATTGGCGATGAACTCCGCCGGCATGCAAAGCAGGAACAGGATCGAGAACAGGATCAGCGACCAGTAGGCGCGGCGGTTGCGCTTGAAATTGCGCCAGCGGCGCTGGTTGAGGGGGGACAACGCCATTGTCAGCCCGCCCGCTTCTCGAAATCGATGCGCGGGTCGATCAGCACATACATCAGGTCGCCCAGGATGTTCACGACGAGGCCGATCAAGGTCAGCAGGTAAAGCGTGGCGAACATGACAGGGTAATCGCGCCCGACCGCCGCCTCGAAGAACAACCGCCCCAATCCGTCGAGCGAGAAAATCGTCTCGATCAGCAGGTTGCCGGTAAAGAAGACGCTGATGAACAAGGCCGGAAAACCCGCGATCACGATCAGCATCCCGTTGCGGAACACGTGGCCATAAAGCACCCGCCGTTCCGCCAGCCCCTTGGCGCGGGCGGTCATGACATATTGCTTCTTGATCTCGTCCAGAAACGAATTCTTGGTCAGCAGGGTCAACGTCGCGAAGCCCCCGATCGACAGGGCCGTGACAGGCAGGACCAGATGCCAGAAGTAATCGACGATCTTGCCGATCAGGCTGAGGTCTTCCCAGCCATCCGATGTCAGGCCACGCAACGGGAAGATCTGCCAGTAACTGCCACCGGCGAACAGCACCAGCAGCATGATCGCGAACAAGAAGGCCGGGATGGCATAGGCCGCGATGATGATCCCGCTGGTCCAGGTGTCAAAGCGGCTGCCGTCATGCACCGCCTTGCGGATACCAAGCGGGATCGAGATCAGATAGGACAAAAGGATCGTCCACACGCCCAGCGAAATACTGACCGGCATCTTTTCCATCACCAGGTCGATCACCGAGATCTTGCGAAAGTAGCTTTCGCCGAAATCGAAGGTCGCGTAGTTCCACATCATGTTGAGGAACCGTTCCAGAGGCGGTTTGTCGAGCCCGAACTGTGCCTCCAGTTCGGCGATGAACTCGGGCGGCAGACCGCGCGATCCGATATAGGCGTCGTTGTCCTCGCCCCCGGTGACGGCGCTGTCATCCTGGCTGCCGGCGAACCCGCCGAATACGTCACCCTGCCCCTGGATTTCGGCGATCACCTGTTCGACCGGGCCACCCGGCAGGAACTGCACCAGCGCAAAATTGATCACCATGATCCCGAACAGGGTCGGGATCACCAGCAGCAGTCTGCGCAGGATATAGGCGCCCATTCAGCGGCTACCTCAACGCGCCCGCGGCCTTCAGGGCCTCGGCCTTTTGCGCGTCATACCACCAGAAATCCAGAACCCCGAGAGAGAAGGGTGGAATGTCGTCCGGGCGGGCGAACACATCCCAATAAGCCGCCCAGTGGTCGGGGGCATAGCCATCCGGGATCACGATGAATTCGTACCGCAACGCCCGGTCCAGCGCCATGATCGAGGCATCTTCCTCGGCCTGGCTTTCGGTGAGCAGAGAGGCCTCGATGATCTCGTCCACCAGCGGGCTGGCCAGCCCGGCGGGGTTGAAGATACTGTATTCCGCCGCCTCCGATCCCAGACGCTGCGCAAGGCCGGTGCCGGTGCCCAGAAGCGCCGGATAGGCGTCGAGCACGAGGTCATAGTCGAAATCCCGCTCGCGTTTGGTGTATTGCGAGGCATCGACCGCCTGCAGGCGCGCATCGATGCCCAACTGCTTGAGGTTGGCGATGAAATTCTCGGCCACGGCCTTGTTGGTCGGCGACCCGGCCGAGTTCAGCAGGAAGTCGAGCCGCATCACCGTGCCCTCGGCGTTGCGCATGACGCCGTCATCGCCAACCTCCCAGCCGGCCTCGGACATCAGGCGGATGGCCTGACGCAGGTTCTTGCGGGTCATCAGGCGGTCGGCGTCGCTTTCATGCGGCACCCAGGGCTCTTCAGTGTAAATCGCCTCCGGCACGACATCGCCAAGCGATTGCAGAAAGGCCAGTTCGTCGCCCTCGGGCAGGCCCATGGCCTCAAGCTTGGTGCCCGTGGAATAGGAGCGTTGCTGCGCGAACAGGTCATACAGCAGGCTCTTGTTCGTCCAGTCGAAATTGAACATCAGCGCGATCGCCTGACGCACGTTTTTGTCCTTCAGGATATCGCGGCGCAGGTTGAACACGATCCCGGACATCGCGGGCGGCGTGCCATCGGGAATTTCCTCAAGTTTGACCCAGCCCTTGTCGAGGGATGGAAAATCATAGGCGCTGGCCCATTTCTTGGGGTCGGATTCGGTACGATAGGTCACCGCACCGGCCTTGAACGCCTCGAACGCGGCGGTGTCATCGGCAAAATATTCCAGCCGGATCGTATCGAAGTTGTGCCGGCCCTTGTTGAAGGCCAGATCCCAGCCCCAATAGTCGGGATTGCGCTTGTAGACGATGGAGCGGTTCACATCGACCGCGTGCACCATGTAGGGGCCGGATCCGGGCGAGGTTTCGATGCGCGGCTCGTCGATCCGGGCACCGGTTTCCTCGAACCACTTTTTCGACCAGACCGGCACACCGCCCACCTGATCGATCAGCGACCGGCGCGAAATGCCGTCGGCGAAGTAGAACTTGATGGTGTGATCGTCGATCACCTCAACCTTGGGAATGCGCTTGCGCACCGCCTCGGCATAGCTTTTCAGGCCCTGATCCAGCAACAGGTTGTGCGAAAAGGCCACGTCATGCGCGGTAACGGGCGTGCCGTCGGAAAACCGCGCCTCGGGGCGCATGTAGAACACCACCCAGCTTTTGTCCTCGGGATATTCGACGGTGTGGGCCAGCAGGCCATAGCCCTCGCCGATCACATCCGCAGGCGCGGCACCGGTGGGAGAGTCGCCCAGCAGGCTTTCGTACATCATCCAAGACAGCGCACCGCGACGCCCGTTGCGGGTATAGGGGTTCATGGAATCGAACGTGCCGGCCTGCGCGATCACGATCTCGCCGCCCTTGGGCGCATCCGGGTTCACATAGTCGAAATGCGTATAGTCCTCGGGGTATTTCAGCTCCCCGAAAAACGAATATCCGTGGCTGCGGATCAGGTTTTCGTCCTCGGCCAGCGCCGCCACCGCCGCCAGCGCGGCGATCGTCAAACCCATCAGTGCAGCGGTCAGGATGCGAAGCGATGAAACGGCTGGCATCCGGGCCTTGGCCCGGCTCTTGGGTCGGGTCATGTCGGTCTCCTCTTTTCGCACCGATGTGGGGTGTTCTCTGCCCGAGGCAAGCTAATGCGGGCAGCATGGAAGTTTCAAGCACCGAAAGACTGTCACATTCTTAAACTTCCTGTCAGTTGGCACGAAAAAGGCCGCCCGTCCGGCAGGGACAGGCGGCCTGTTTGGTCTTGTTCGGTCCGGGTAGGTTACTGGCCGGCCGATTGAATGAAGGCGATCACCGCGGCACGATCCGCCTCATCCGGCAACCCGCGGAAGCTCATCTTGTTGCCGGGCGCAAAACCCTTGGGGTCTTCCAGCCAGGCGCTGAGATTATCGGCGTTCCACACACCGCCCATATCGGCGAGCGCGCTGGAATATCTGAACCCGTCCACGCCGCCGATTTCACGGCCCATCAGGCCAACCAGATGCGGGCCAACGCGGTTCTTTTCATCGTTGACCACGTGGCAGGCCTGACACTTGCGGTAAACCTTTTCACCGTCGGCCGGATCGGCCGCTGCGACCAGCGCGGCAAAGGCCGAGCCCTCGGTGGCGGCGGGCTCTTCCGCGGCGGCCTCGGTGGTCGTCTCTTCGGCGGCCGCCATCTCTTCGGTCGCGGCCTCTTCGGTTGCTTCGTCCGCCGCGGCGGCCTCTTCGGTCGCCTCTTCGGCAACGGCTTCGGCCTCGGCCGTCGCTTCGACTTCGGGCGCATCGGCGGTCACGGCCTCGGCTGCGCTTTCGGTCGCCTCTTCGGTGGCGGCCACCTCGGTTTCGGCCTCCGGTTCGGCCGCGGCCTCGTCCATGGCCAGTTCGGTCATGTCGCCATCCGTCATGTCGAGATAGGCAATGACGTTCACGCGATCCTCGATCTTGCCCAGCCCGGAAAAGCCCATCGATGTGCCCGGGGCATACCCGCCCGGATCCGTAAGGAAGGCATCCAGCTCTTCCGGCGTCCAGACATCCGCCGCCTCGGACAAGGCGCCGGAATATCCGAAATCACCAACGCCGTCGACGTCGCGCCCGACCACCCCGTAAAGATGGGGACCAGCACCATTGGCCCCGTCTTCGACCTGGTGGCAGGCCTTGCATTTGTTGAAGACCCGCTCGCCCTTGTCGATATCCGCAGCGGCGTAAAGCGCCGCGAATGTCTTGACTTCCTCTTCGGCCACGTCCGCGTCATCGTCGCCGCCAATGTCGATCACATAGGCCGGCCCATGATCGTCCCCGTGTTTACCGCCCATGGCATAAATGCCCTCAGCAGCCCATTTCCCCAGAAGAAAGACCAAAAGCGCACCGCAGAAGCCGCCGAGGATCTTTGTGAAAGTCATCGTGTCGAACATAGGCCCGTTTCCATATGAATCCTTTGGCCGCGTATCTATCCGCTTCCACTACGGGGGCGCAAGGTGTAGTTTGCGCGACCAAACGACCGACCCCGGGCGCCACGCCCGGCCGGCGGACAAACACAACGGATAACAGGCCATTCCATGACCAAGCGGATTGCATTCCAGGGAGAGCCGGGCGCCTATTCGCACCAGGCCTGCCATGACGCCTACCCCGAGATGGAGGCGATGCCCTGCCGGACGTTCGAGGACGCGATCGAGGCCGTGCGGTCCGGCACTGCGGAACTGGCCATGCTGCCGGTTGAAAACTCGACCTTCGGGCGGGTGGCGGACATTCATCACCTGCTGCCCGAAAGCGGGCTGCATATCATCGGCGAGGCGTTCGTGCGGGTGCATATCAACCTGATGGCATTGCCGGGCGTGCCCCTGTCCAAGATCGAGCGCGCGATGAGCCACACTATGTTGCTGGGCCAGTGCCGCGCCTTTTTGTCGGATCACGGCATTCACCGCGTGACCGGCGCGGATACCGCCGGCTCTGCCCGCCACGTGGCCGAGGCGGGCGACCCGTCGCTCGCCGCTCTGGCCTCGGAGCTCGCGGCGGATATCTATGGCCTGGATGTGCTGGCCCGTCATATCGAGGACGAGGGCGATAACAGAACCCGGTTTCTCGTGATGTCGCGCCAGCCCGATTACGCGCGTCGCGGCGATGACGGTATGATGAC
>JANSYB010000023.1 GCA_024742655.1 Paracoccaceae bacterium
CGACTTGCCGGAGGCCAAGCGGGGCCTTGCGCGGCATTACCGGATCGGGCCGGGGGGGCGGCCTGTGGATGATCCGTCCTATGGTCATGCGGTCATGGCCTTTGACGGGGTCGGGTTGCGTCCGCTCAGCCCGGTTCACCTGCGGCTGGAAGGCGATGCGGGGCAGGATCGCACGCTGCACTGGATGCGCCGGACCCGGATCGACGGCGACCGCTGGGATATTCCCGACGTGCCGCTTGGTGAAGAGACGGAAAGCTACGTCATTCGCGTGATCCAGGGCGACGCGGTGATCCGCGAGGCGGCGAGCACGGGGTCGGAATGGACCTACACGGCCGCCGCCCAGGCTCAGGACGCGTTGAGCGGGCCGTATGCATTGCAGGTCGCGCAGGTCTCCGCGCGGTTCGGTGTAGGACGCTTCGCGGTTCTTGATGTGACCTGACAGCGGGTTCAGCCGCGCGCGCAGTCCACGCAACGGGTGGCGGCGGGATCGAGGCGCAGGCGCGCCTCGGCGATCTCGTCGCCACATTCCTCACAATAGCCGAATTCGCCGTCGTCCATCCGTTTGAGCGCGGCGACGAGGCGTTGGCGTTCGGCTGTGCGGCGGGCGCCCGTGGCCTGTGCTATGGCCTGGTTCTGCAACGCGTCCATGCGGCTGAGCCGTCCGACGGATTGCTGATCCAGTTCGACGGTCGCCTTGCCGGCCTGCCCGAGGGCATCCTCGTCATCCAGATCCGAGAGCCGCGCCCCGATCAGGGTGCGAAAGTCACGCAGCGTTTCATCATTCATGCCGGTTATTGCCCTCATCACAGCTTTGCGTTTTACCATTTCCGCCTATCTGGTATAGTCAAGAGCGGATGAGACAGGAGCACGCCCATGGCTGAGACGCGCGCAAAACTGGCGGAACTGGACCCGGTCTGGGCCCGCATCAAGGATGAGGCCGAAGAGGCCGTCAAGCACGAGCCGCTTCTGGGCGGGCTGGTGCACTCGTCGATCCTGCACCACAAGACGCTGGAATCGGCGCTGGCCTACCGGATCTCGCTGAAGCTGACCTCGAACGAAATGCCGGAGCAGATCCTGCGGGAAATCTGCGATATGGCCTATGCCGACGAAAGTGACATCGGCATCGCGGCGCGCGCCGATATCGTGGCGGTCAACGATCGGGATCCGGCCTGCGACCGGTTCATCTTGCCGATGCTGTTTTTCAAGGGCTTTCAGGCGGTGCAGGCGCATCGCGTGGCCAACTGGCTGTGGCGCAAGGGGCGCCGCGACATGGCACGGTTTTTCCAGATGCGCTGCTCCGAAGTGTTCGGCGTGGATATCCACCCCGCCGCGCGCATCGGCAAGGGCATCATGATCGACCACGCCCATTCCATCGTGATCGGGGAAACGGCGGTGGTGGGCGACAATGTCTCGATGCTGCATTCGGTGACCCTTGGCGGGACCGGCAAGGAAGAGGAAGACCGTCATCCCAAGATCGGCGACGGTGTTCTGATCGGTGCGGGCGCCAAGGTGCTGGGCAATATCAAGGTCGGGCACTGCTCTCGCGTTGCGGCGGGCTCGGTCGTTCTGGCCGAGGTGCCGCCCTGCAAGACCGTGGCCGGCGTACCGGCCAAGATCGTTGGCGAGGCGGGCTGCGATCAGCCGTCGGTCGCGATGGATCAGCTTCTGGGCGTGCGCTGACGGCGCCGTCCGGCCCCTCTGATCCGACCCAAAAGGAGCATCAATGGCTTTCCTCGACCTTTGGGCCGAGGCGGCGCTGACGTCCGCTGGATTTTTCTGGATGGCCTTCTGGGCCTTCGGGCTGGGATACGTCATCAGCTCAGCGATCCAGTTGTTCGTCAGCCGGGATCGCATGCGCCGCGCGATGGGGGATGCCTCGATCGGCAGCGTGTCACGTGCCACGTTCTTCGGGTTCATCTCGTCTTCATGCAGTTTCTCGGCGCTGGCCAGTGCGCGGGCCCTTTTTGCAAAGGGGGCCGATTTCGTGCCCACAATGGCCTTTCTGCTGGCCTCGACCAACCTTGTGATCGAACTGGGCATCGTCATTTCGGTTTTCCTGAGCTGGCATTTCGTTGTCGCGGAATACCTGGGCGGGCTGGTCCTGATCGGTCTGGTCTGGATCATCGTGGCGCTGATGCGCCCCGAAACCCTGATCCGCGAGACGCAACAATCGCTGGAAGCCGGCGAGGAAGATGAGCCGGCCAACCCGGCCCGCCTGCTGACATCCCGTGATCTGTGGGCGCAGTTCGGACAGCGCTATGTCGGCGAATGGCACATGGTCTGGAAGGATGTCACCGTCGGGTTCACCGTGGCCGGCATTATCGCGGTTTTCGTGCCGGCCTCTTTCTTCACGATCCTGTTTCCCGGAACCGGCAGCGGTGAGGCGCTGAGTGCGGGGCAGGTCATTCTGCACGCGCTGATCGGGCCGGTCGCGGCTTTCTTCACGTTCATCGGGTCCATGGGCAACATCCCGTTGGCGGGTCTGCTGTTCGCCAACGGGGTGAGCGTGGCAGGTGTCATGGCGTTCATCTTTTCGGACCTGGTGGTTTTCCCGGTCATTCGCGTCCATGCCGAATACTACGGGTGGAAGATGGCCTTGTACATCGCGGCGGTTTTTCTTGTGGGTCTGGTCCTGACCTCCTTGTTGACACATGTCGCCTTTGATCTGATCGGCGCGGACCCGCGCAGCACGGAGCAGGGCCTTCTGAGCGCCGCGGAGCGTTTCGCCATTGATTACACGTTCTGGCTGAACCTCGGGTTCGTGGCGGCGTCGGTGATCCTGGCCGGGCTGGCCTGGACAAAACGCGGCGGGGATGGCCAGCACGATCACCAACATGGCGGTTTTCTGGACAGGATTCTGTTTGTGCTGGCGCTCGTGGCGGTTTGTTGGCTGGTCGTCGGGCTTGGCCTTGCCGCCGTCTTGTGACCGGGATGGCGGATCAGATTCGGACCATGCCGCCGAAAGGGGCAGGACCGGATTGGTCGGGGCACCGGTCCGCGGGGTGTGTCGCCTCGGGCCAAGCGCGCCAAGGAAAACCCCGGGCGCGGGGCCCGGGGAGATATGTTTTGCAAAAATGCCGGTACTCAGGCGAGCATCACCATCGGATTTTCCAGGTTGTCCACGATATGCTGCAAAAGCTGCGCACCAAGCGCGCCGTCGATCACCCGGTGATCCACGCTCAGCGTGACGGACATGACGGTGGCCACGGTCAGTTCGCCATCTTCGCCGACAACGGGTTTCTTCACGCCCGCGCCAACGGCGAGGATGCCGCCATGGGGCGGGTTGATGACCGCGTCGAAATTGTCGATGCCGAACATGCCCAGATTCGAAATGGCAAAACTGCCGCCCTGATATTCCTGCGGGGCCAGCTTGCGGTCACGGGCGCGGGCGGCGAGATCCTTCATCTCGGTGGACAGGGCGGAGAGCGATTTCATCTCGGCATCCTTGAGCACGGGCGTGAAGAGCCCGCCCTCGATCGCCACGGCCACGGCCACGTCGGAGGGTTTGAGTTTCAGCACCCGGTCGCCCGCCCAGACGGCGTTGCAATCGGGTACGGCCTGAAGGGCAAGCGCGCAGGCCTTGATGATGAAATCGTTGACGCTGAGCTTCACGCCGCGCGATTCCAGCTGCTTGTTGAGCTGGCTGCGGAACTTGAGAAGCGCGTCGAGCCGGATATCCCGGCGCAGATAGAAATGCGGGATGGTCTGCTTGGCCTCGGTCAGCCGCGCGGCGATCGTCTTGCGCATCCCGTCGAGCTTGATTTCCTCATATTCGCGGCCCTCGTACATGGCGGCCACGGCATCGGCGGATGGGCCTGTCGGGGCAGGGGCCGCGGCGGGGGCGGCTGGTGCCGGGGTGGCGGTCTCGGCAGCGGGTTTGGCGCCCGGTTGCGCGGCCTCGACATCGGCCTTGACGATCCGGCCATGCGGGCCCGAGCCCGAGAGCGCGGCCAGGTCGATCCCCTTTTGCGCGGCGATCCTGCGGGCCAGCGGCGAGGCGAAGATGCGCCCACCCTCGGCCGTGACCGGTGCCGGGGGCGCGGCCTGCTCGGAGCCCCCTGCGGGGGCCGCCTCGGCGGCCGCGTCGGCGGGCTGCGCCGCCTCCGGCGCAGGCGCGGGCGTGGCACTGGACGCATCGATGTCGTCGGCGCTTTCGCCCTCTTCCAGAAGCACGGCGATGGCGGTGTTGACCTTCACGGCCTCGGTGCCCTCGGGCACGAGGATCTTGCCGATCACGCCTTCATCCACGGCCTCGAATTCCATCGTGGCCTTGTCGGTTTCGATCTCGGCCAGCAGGTCGCCCGAGGACACGGTATCGCCCTCCTTGACGAGCCATTTGGCCAATGTGCCTTCCTCCATCGTGGGCGACAGGGCGGGCATCAGGATTTCCGTGGGCATCGCGTCTGTCTCCTTAGCGGTAGGTCACTTGGTTGACGGCCTCGATCACCTCTGCGGTGGAGGTCAGCGCCAGTTTCTCGAGATTGGCGGCATAGGGCATGGGCACGTCCTTGCCGGTACAGTTGATCACGGGCGCATCGAGGTAATCGAAGGCGCGTTCCATCAGCGTGGCCGAGATATGATTGCCGATGGAGGCCACGGGCCAGCCTTCCTCGACGGTCACGCAGCGGTTGGTTTTCATCACAGAGGCGATGACCGTATCGTGATCGATGGGCCGCAGAGAGCGCAGGTCGATCACCTCGGCGCTGACGCCATCCCCGGCCAGCTTCTCGGCGGCCTCGAGCGCGTAGGTCATGCCGATGCCGAAGCTGACGATCGTCACGTCCGAGCCCTCGCGCGCGACGCGCGCCTTGCCGATGGGAATGGTGAAATCATCGATCTTGGGCACCTCGAAGCTTTTGCCGTAGAGGATTTCGTTTTCGAGGAACACCACCGGGTTGGGATCGCGGATCGCGGATTTCAGCAGGCCCTTGGCGTCGGCGGCCGAATAGGGCTGCACGACCTTGAGGCCCGGCACCTGCGCGTACCATGCGGCGTAATCCTGGCTGTGCTGGGCGCCGACGCGGGCGGCGGCACCGTTGGGGCCGCGGAACACGATGGAACAGCCCAGCTGACCGCCGGACATGTAATTGGTCTTGGCGGCGGAGTTGATGATCTGGTCGATGGCCTGCATGGCGAAGTTCCAGGTCATGAACTCGACAATGGGCCTGAGCCCGCCCCAGGCCGCGCCGACCCCGATCCCGGCAAAGCCGTGTTCGGTGATGGGCGTGTCGATCACGCGCTTGGCGCCGAATTCATCCAGCAGGTTCTGGGTGATCTTGTAGGCGCCCTGGTACTCGGCCACTTCCTCGCCCATGACGAAGACGGTGTCGTCGGCGCGCATCTCTTCGGCCATGGCGGCGTTGAGGGCCTCGCGCACGGTCATCTTGACCATCTCCGTGCCCTCGGGCCAGTCGGGGCTGGTATCCGGGGTGGGGGCCTCCGGCGCCTTGGCGGGGGCGGCGGCTGCGGGGGCAGGGGCGGCGGTCTCGGCCTCGGCCGGTGCGGTGGGGGCCGCGCCGATGTCGTCGGCGCTTTCGCCCTCTTCCAGCAACACGGCGATGGCGGTGTTGACTTTCACGGCCTCGGTGCCCTCGGGGACCAGGATCTTGCCGATCGTGCCTTCGTCGACGGCCTCGAACTCCATCGTGGCCTTGTCGGTTTCGATTTCGGCGAGGATATCGCCGCTGCTGACCGTGTCGCCTTCCTTGACGAGCCACTTGGCCAATGTGCCTTCTTCCATCGTGGGCGACAGGGCGGGCATCAGGATTTCGGTGGGCATTGTGTTTTCTCCTGCAATCTCTGTCGCTTACGCGTCCACGTATACATCTGTCCATAGCTCGGACAGGTCCGGCTCGGGGCTTTCCTTGGCGAAGTCGGCGGAGGCGTTGACGATGGCCTTGATCTCCTTGTCGATCGCCTTGAGATCGTCCTCGCTGGCATGTTTGCCCTCGAGCAGCAGGTCGCGCACATGCTCGATACAGTCTTTCTCGTCGCGGATTTTCTGGACCTCTTCGCGGGTGCGGTACTTGGCGGGGTCCGACATGGAATGGCCGCGATAGCGATAGGTCTTGATCTCGAGGATATACGGCCCCTTGCCCGAGCGGCAGTGCGCAACGGCCTTTTCGCCGGCGGCCTTGACGGCCAGCACGTCCATGCCATCCACCGCCTCGCCGGGAATGCCGAAGGCGGCGCCGCGGGTGTAGATATCGGGGGTCGAGGTCGACCGTTTCTGCGAGGTGCCCATGGCATACTGGTTGTTCTCGATCACGAAGATCACCGGCAGATCCCACAGGGCGGCCATGTTGAACGTCTCGTAGACCTGGCCCTGGTTGGCGGCGCCGTCACCGAAATAGGTGAAGGTGACGCGGCCGTTTTCCTTGTACTTGTCGGCAAAGGCGAGGCCCGCGCCAAGCGGCACGTTGGCGCCCACGATGCCGTGGCCGCCGTAGAAATCCTTTTCCTTGGAGAACATGTGCATCGAGCCACCCTTGCCGCGCGAATATCCGCCCTCGCGCCCGGTCAGTTCGGCCATGACGCCGTTTGGGTCCATCCCGCAGGCCAGCATGTGACCGTGATCGCGGTAGGTGGTGATGCGCTTGTCGCCATCCTCGGCGCTGGCCTCGAGCCCGACAACGACCGCCTCCTGCCCGATATAGAGGTGGCAGAAGCCTCCGATCAGGCCCATGCCGTAAAGCTGACCGGCCTTTTCCTCGAATCGGCGGATCAACAGCATGTCGCGGTAATACTGTTTCAGTTCATCGGCGGAAACATTTGGTTTCTTTGTCGTTTTTCGGGTGGCCATGACGGGCTGGCTCCTTTGTTTCGCATATAGTTTAGCGTTAAACTATTAAATACAGCAAATCACGGCGAATTTCGAGGGACAATTTCGCCACAGCCCGGCGAGGTGCCCGGCGCGGTGTTTGCGGTGCTGTGTCCAGGTGTGGGCGTGCGCTAGCGGATCACGATCTCGTCGGCGCGCAGCAGGCCAAGAACGTCCCGCGCCTGCTGGTCCAGCAGGTCGAGATCCAGATAGGTGTCCGACAGGCGATGGGTGAGGTTTTCCATCCGCGCCACCTGCTGCTCGAGCTGGGCGAGCTGCGCGCGCAGGGCCTTTTCGCCCGCCTCGATCTCGGCGCGGCGAAACAGGCCGTAATCCCCCTGCACGGCGGCAAACGTGAAATATGCGCCAAGGCCGAAGGCGATGACGGAATATATCAGGACGCCGAGTGCAGGACGCTTTCGCGGGGTCATGGTGGTCTGGCTCTGCCTCTGTTGACCGTCTCTTGGCGGACGGTGCCCGGGCACAATGGCACAGCCGGTTTGCTTTGTGAATCCCCTTTCGTTCAGTTCGCGTTAAGCGGTAGCATCGCGGCGTAAGGAGAATCTTTCATGTCACAGGTGCCCCCCCGCGAAGATCTTCTGACCCATGATGTGGCCAATCAGCCGCCCGCGCGCGGTGATGTCGATTTGTGGGCGGATGATCCTGCGCTTAGGGATCACGCCGGCGCGGCGGGGGCGGATACCGATCACCTGGCCCGGTATGGCGCGCAGATCGGGACCGCGCAGATGCAGGAGGCGGGCCGGCTTGCCAATCGGCATGACCCGGAGGCGGTGCTGTTCGATGCCGGCGGGCGGCGTCTGGACGAAGTTCACTTTCACCCCGCCTACCACGATCTGATGCGGGCGGGGATTGGCGCGGGCTATGCCGCCCTTCCGTGGGAGGGGGCGTCGGGTGGTCATGCCAGCCACGCCGCGATGGTGTACCTGACCAGCCAGGTGGAGCCGGGCGTGTGCTGTCCGATGACGATGACCTATGCCGCCGTGCCCGCGTTGCAGGCCGAACCGGGCCTGTTCGAGGCGTGGGTGCCCAAGCTGACCTCGCGGGCCTATGACGGCGCGGCAAAGCCGCTGGCGCGCAAACCGGGGGCCACGATGGGCATGGCGATGACCGAAAAGCAGGGCGGCTCGGACGTGCGGTCGAACACCACGCAGGCCTCGCCCGACGGCGAGGCGTGGCGGCTGCGCGGGCATAAATGGTTCTGCTCGGCGCCGATGTCGGACGGGTTCCTGACCCTGGCGCAAGCGCCCGGCGGGCTGACTTGTTTTCTGGTACCCCGCTGGCTTGAGGGGGAGCGCAACGCGGTCCGCATCCAGCGGCTCAAGGACAAACTGGGCAACCGGGCCAATGCCTCGGCCGAGATCGAATATGCCGACGCGCTGGCCTGGCGCGTGGGCGAGGAGGGCGCGGGCGTGCGCACCATCATCGAGATGGTGCACCACACGCGGCTGGATACCGCGATGGCGCCGGCCGGTCTGATGCGGGCCGCGTTGTCGCACGCGGCGCATTGGGCGCGCCACCGCACGGCGTTTCAGACCCAGTTGATCGACCAGCCGCTGATGCAGGCGGTTCTGGCCGATCTGGCGCTGGACTGGGAGGGGACGCTGGCGCTCGGGATGCATGTCGGCGGTTACTTTGACCGCAAGGGCGAGGCGGAGCGCGCCTATGCCCGGCTGTCGGTGGCGCTGGCCAAGTTCCTGGGCAACAAGCTGTGTCCGGCGCTGGTCTGCGAGGCGATGGAGTGCCTTGGCGGCATGGGCTATGTCGAGGACACGCCCCTGCCGCTGCTCTACCGCGAGGCGCCGCTCAACGCGATCTGGGAAGGGTCTGGCAACGTGATCTGCCTCGATATCCTGCGCACCCTGCGCCGCGAGCCGCTGGCCGGCGAGGTGCTGAGCCGCGAACTGGGCGCGGTGGCCGGGCAGTACCGGCGCTATGACGCGGCGCTGAGCGCGCATATGCAGCGCTTTCCCAGGCTGCCGGACGAGGCGCAGGCGCGCTGGTATGCCGAAAGCCTGGCCAGCCTGCTGACCGCCTCGGTGCTGATCCGCACGGCACCACTGGCCGTGGCCGAGGCCTATGTGGCCACGCGCCTGGGCGGTGAGCGCGGGCGGGTGCCTGGCGCGGTCGGTGCCATCGACATGGGCGGTATCCTGTCGCGGCTGTGAAACTTTGGCGATTGGGGCAGCGTGGGCTTTTCAATTCGGGCCAAAGGCCCAATGATCGCAACAGGCAACCGGGGGACGGGGCGGTATGAGTGACGAACAGGTGTGCGCGCAAGGCTCGACCGCGCTGTGCTGGGTGCAGGGTCTTCTGACCGATTTTGGCGCCCTGACCCCGACAGCGCAGGTGACATGGGTGATCACGCTTGGCGGGGCCGTGATCGGGGTGCTGTTCTTTCTGGGCAAACAGGTGATCCGGCGCCGCGCGGCGGATGCGCAGGGCGCTGATCCGGTCTCTGCCGCGCCCGTGCCCGCCGGGGGCGAGACGGGCCGGGCCGACCTCCTGCGCCTGATCGCGGAGGGCGAGGCGACGGTGGCCGAGGCCACGGAACTGGCCCGTGCGCTCTATGCCGCGAATGCCGGGGCCGGTGTTGAAACCGGGGAGGCGGGTAGTGGTCTGGACGCCATTGCGGACGGCGACGACGAACGGCGCAGTTTCACCAGCATCGTCGCCGAACTGGCCACGTCCGAGACGCGATCTGACCGCGAGGTCGTGCTGCAATATGCCCGTGGCGATCATGGCTCGGCCATGGCCACGCTGGAGCGCCGCGCGGCCGAGGCGGGCCGCGAGGGCGCGCCGATCTGGCGCGAGGTGGCCGCACTGGCGCGCCCGCGCGATCACCGCAGGGCGATCGAGGCATTGCGCAAGGTGGTGGCGCTGGACCCTTCTGACGTGGTGTCGATGTGCCGGCTGGCCCGTGTCCTGACGGAAACGGACGCCCCGCAGGAAGCCTCGGAAGTGGCGCAGCGCGCGTTGCTGGCCGCCCCCGATGCCCAGACCCGCGCGCGTGCCCTGATCCAGGTCAGCCGCGCGGAGGGCAGTCTTGGCCGGCTGGGAGATGCCACCGCGTCGGCCCGGCGCGCGGTCGAGGAGGCCCGCGCCGCCGCCGCCGCCAACCCCGCCGACCGTGAATGCGCCCGGATGCTGGGCAATGCGTTCGAGCGTCTGGCCGCCACCCATTCCAGTGCCGGTGCATTGGTCGATGCCAGTGAGGGGGTCGACAATGCCATTCGTATCTACCGCGCGCTGCTGGACGATGACGGCGAGGATGAGGATACGTTGCTGGAGCTGACGCATTGCCTGTTCTCAAGCGCGCATATCGCCAAGGAAATGGGCGATCTTCGGGCCGCTGTCGCGGTGTCGGAGGAGGCGCTGGCGCATGTGCGCGACGCCTCGGCACGCCATGACAGCAACCTGTGGCTGGCCAATGCCCATGCCGAGGCGCATATGCGCGCGGCCTTTCGCAAGGAGGATCTGGGAGCGACCGCGGAGGCGCAGGAACATTGCCGGCAGGCCGAGGCGCTGGCGCGCAGGACGACCGCCAAGGATGACAGTTTCGGCGCGGCGTGGCGCAACCTGATCTGGGCGCGCCTGTTGCAGGGCCGGATCCTGCGCAAGGCGGGCGATTTCGACGGTGAGGAGGCCATTCACGCCGAGGTTCTGCGCATGGCGCGCAAGAATGCCGAGGCCGGTACAGAGGCCGGCCGCGACCTGCTGGCCGTAGTACTGAGCGATATCGGTGACGCGGCACTGGAGGCCGGGGACACCGAACGCGCGGACGAGATGTTCGAGGAAAGCACGGCGATCTTTCGCGCCGTGGTCGAGGCGAACCCCACCGATATCGACGCGCGCAAACGTCTGGTGGGCGGCATTGCCAGGGTCGGCAACGTGGCCGTCAACAAGGGGGATTACGCCCGCTACCGCGAACTGGCCGAGGAAAACCACAGCGCCTGCCGGGATCTGGTGGCCTCGAACCCCGGCGGGTGGGAGGCGCGCTCGTCGCTGGCCTATGCGCTGGATGCGCTGCGGGTTGCGGCCAATCTTCAGGAAAACGACGAGGAGGCGGATGATTTCGGCGCGCAGGGCATGGCGCTTTATGCCGAGCTTTCGGCCGCCAACCCCACCAGCATCGGAACCCGCGAGAACCATATCGACATCGTGCGCAACATGGCGCTGCAGAAGCTGCGGCACGGGCACATCGACGAGGCCGAAAAACTGGCGCAGGACAGCCTGTCCATGGCCGAGGCGCTGGCCGCTGAACATCCCGACAATGCCAACACGGCGCGGTTTCTATGTATCACCGGCGATGCCAAGGCCAAGGTGCTGGCCGAACTGGGCGATTTCGATGGGGCCATGGCGCTGCGCGATCAGAATGTCGCGTCGATGCGCGCCGATGTCGAGGCCGCGCCGCAGGCGCACTGGCGGCGCCGCAACCTGATGCTGGAGCTGCAATCGCGCGCCGAGCTTTTGTCCTCGGTCGGGCGTCACGAGGCCGCGCTGACCGATATCGAGGAGGCCGAGACCTATCTGCGCACCGATGGCAACCAGGTGCCTTACCGCGACAAGGAACAACAGCTTGTCCTGCTCAATCGCCGGGCCTCTTACCTGAACGCGCTTGACCGCAAGGAGGAGGCGCATGCCGCCCAGGACCAGTCGCATGAGATCGCCGGCGAACTGGTGGCCCGGCACGATACGCCAAACGCGCGGCGCAACTATGCCGCGGGTCTGGGCCAACTGGCCGCCCGCAGCCTGAATGACAACGCCCTTGACGAGGCCGAGACGCGCATCGCCGATTACGAGGCCGCGATCGAAAAGGCGACGGTGGACCGGCGATATGCCCGTGGGGCCGGGGCGCATGCGCTGGAGTTGCGGTTCATCCTGGCGCAGAGGCGGGTCGATGCCACGACCCGGCGCGATGTGCTGCGCAAGATCGTGGCGCAGGCCGAGGAGGACGCGGCGATGTACCCGCGGTCGCTGGATCGGCGGACCCATGCGCTGGACACCCGCGCGCGTCTGGCCGCACTTCTGGTCAACGAGGACTCCGCCGCCGCGCGCGAGGTCGTCGCCGGGATCGAGGAAGGGGCGCAGGCGCTGGCCCGAGATTTCCCCGA